>JAUVJT010000080.1 GCA_030592225.1 Candidatus Stahliibacteriota bacterium
GGTACTGTTTCACTATGTGATTCACATTATTGCCCACCGCATCCCGCCCAAGATACACCAGAGGGAGATACCCCGGGTGCCGCCGGAGCAACGCATCATCCGCAGGGTGGGACAGTACTACACCGCCTACGACGAACAGTTTCTCATCCTGTTCCTGGGCCCGGCTCTCGCCTGGCTTTCGCCTCATCTTCCAACCTGCGTGCTCTGGGGTGCGAGCTTGCTTTACGCGATAAACATCGCAGTTATCAAAATTCAACTGGCGAGGAGGGATAAATGAAGACCATCATACTGGCCGCAGGCGAAGGCCGCAGGCTTCACCCCTTGACCCTGGAGCGGCCCAAGGCCATGCTGGAGGTGGGGAAAAGGACGCTCATCAAGCGAGCGCTGGATGGCCTGCGCAGTGCAGGAATCAAGGACGCAGAGATCATCATCCTGTCAGGTCACAAGGTGGAGAGGTTGAAGGAGGCAGCGCCCGACTGCCGGTTCATCCACAATGACGTGTATGCGTCCACCAACAACATCTACTCGCTATGGCTGGCACGGAAAGAGTTGGCGGGAGAGGAGTTTGTGCTTCTCAACAGCGATGTGCTGTTCGCGCCGCGGCTGGCGCAGGATATACTGGCGGGTAAAAGGGAAAGCGTACTCATGGTTGACGACGTTAGCCCCCTGGTGGAGGAAGAGATGAGGGTGATGACCAATGGCGCGGGAAGGATAACGGCGATTGCCAAGACACTGGATGCTGAAATGAGTACGGGAGAATACATCGGGCTGGCAAGGTTTGGGCGAGAGTTCTCAAGGGGGTTCTTTGACCGGATGGACGAAATGGTACAGGCCGGTCAGACTGGGGTATGGTACGAGAATGCCATTGCCGATATACTCCCCGATAATCCGATCTACTCGCTCTCCACTCAGAAATTGCCCTGGGTGGAGATTGATACCCACGAGGATTTAGCTCGTGCTGCCGAAATAGCACGGGAGATAGACAAGCTGGAGGCCTAGATGCCGATATTTGGAAGCAACGTATCCCTGCCCATACTGGTAAGGATCGAGGACAATTTGCTTGGGAAAGTCAATGACCTGCTCTGCGAGTCCAACCTGCTCTTTACCAGACCCCTGATCCTCACCATGCCGCAAACCGGTCCCCTGGCTGAAAGTACGGCTGCCGGATTCAAGGACGCGCGCGTTCATGAGATACAGGATAACTCCTACCCCCAGGTGGAAACGGTGGAGGCGATTATTGATGAGGCAAAGCCCGACGTTCTTATAGGCGTAGGCGGCGGTCGGGTGATAGACGTGGCCAAGTTCGCCGGCTCCCGCCGGATGCTTCCCGTGGTGAGCGTGCCGACATCCCTATCCAACGACGGCATCAGCTCACCCATATCGGTGATACGCTTCCGCAAGGGCACGCGCAGCGTAGGAGTCAATATACCCACCGCTGTTCTGGTTGACCTCGCAGCGGTCAGCTCCGCGCCCTTAAGAAATCTGAGAGCAGGGGTTGGCGATTTGCTCTCCAACGTCTCGGCCACCAACGACTGGCTGCTGGCCTACCGTAAGACCGCCGAGCACTACGATACGGTTGCCGCCCTGCTTGCCCGGCAGTCCGCACTCGCCATGCTTTCACAAGAACAGGTGGATTTCACAGACCCTGCTTTCCTGCGCGCCCTGGCCGAGGGGCTGATGCTTTCAGGCATTGCCATGGGGATTGCCGGAACCAGCCGCCCGTGCAGCGGCGCTGAGCACCTGTTGAGCCACGCGCTGGACGAGCTTTATCCTGACAAACAGTCCCTGCACGGCGAGCAGGTGGCGATGTTCGCTCTGTTCACCTCGATTATTCAGGAGGAGCCGACCCGACAAAAGCAAGCGGAGTTTTTGCAGACCAACGATTTGCTGGCCTCGCCTGAGGATGTGGGGATAGACCTTGCAGGATTTATGAAACTCGTCACCCACGCACCCTCCACCCGCCCGGGCCGCTACACCGTGCTGGACGAGACCTCGGAAACGGACATCGAGAAGGCCTACCGGAAAGCGTATTAACCTTTGGTGAAGATTTAAGACTCTAAGGCTTTTTAGGATTGATGCGTCCGCGCCACTCCAGATATCCTTTAAGATTAGTATAAGGAACATCCGAATCAATGGCTCGCGCCATATCCTTAGTCAAGTAGTTCATCCAATAATCATCGAATACCTTTTGGCCATACGCAGCGAATGAGCCATTTCCTATAAGTAAGGCTTGAATATCAGTCACGGAACCGATGTTTTTCGTATTCCCGCTCCCAGGCCTGGCGCTGGCGATTCGCCACTTCTCCTGGAGAAGAAAGTCAAAATCCTTGACCACAGATATAATGCTCTGAAGCTCATCCAGTTGATAAACTCCAATCTCCTCAGCAGCTTCCTCATTACGGCTGTATATAATCCCCAGAACCAGGTGTGCGGCGTACTCATTGTAAGGAAAAGTTACATTCTTTGCAGAGTCACGCTTGCGAAAGTATCCTGTAAATGCACCCAACGTGAAACCGTTTACCGTCTTTTTACTCTTGCGATATGTACTTTTGAGATCAAGGGCGATCTTCGTCCCATTCGGTGCTATGAAACTAATGTCGGGGTAATGATTTTGATGCTCACTGAGCACCATTTTATAGCCATGCTTTGCAGAGAAGCTGGAAATGACCGGAAAGAGCATTAGCTCAACGATCTTGGACACAACTTTTGTGTCTGTCGAAATAGCATAGATACTCTTATACACGTCAATAAATCCCTTGATTGTCCAGTCACCAGTGTCTGTAGCAAGACTTCGCCTGAATTCGCCAAAGTGAGCTAACAATTCCTTTCTGAACTGCTCCGTCGTCATCTCTACTCCTTTCGCAAAAGTTACGTCCCTATCAAAAGCATCTCTCCAGACCTCGAATTAGTTGATAAAACATATTGATAGTTCCCGAAATGTTCAACTCGCACATCCCTTTTATATTTCCTGAGAATTGAAATCAGATCCGCTTCAGAAGGTATGCCGTCGCTCCTATATGATATAACAAGTATACTCTCGCTGTATCTTTTAAATAAGTAATCAAAGGCTTCGTGAATCCGATTCTTATTGATCCACTCACTTAGTCGTGGCTTCAGTCGGCGATGTTTTGAGGTATGATCTACGTATTTATCCCACTCATCATACATCGTCAACCCCTCCAGGAGATGATAGAATTGGAAATAATCAACAGCCACTCCCCGTTTAGAAATATAGGGAGTATCTATGTAAACCAGGTCATAATCCCCAGGCACATGAACAGCATCATAATTAAAGGCGTGATTTGTTTTTCCATTATTGAAAACGGCCTGATTGGCCTCCTCTGCAAACATACGAAACCAATGCTCAAAAGGTCTATCCCAGGTTACCTTATTTCCAAACGAACGCTTCACATCTGCAAAACGAATATAAAGATTCTTACGATGGAACAAATTATAGGGACGCTTTACGATTGCGGCCTGACACAAGGCAAAGAATGCGATGGCAAACTTGTATGGGTTATCCAGTTGTCGAATGTTGGTAATCGTCTGGTCAATCCACGCATTCTCTTCGTCAGTGAAATAGATGTCTGCGAAATTATCTTGAATAAAGGTAGGGTAATTAATCCCTGGATGCTTCTCCAGCAACCATTTCATCTCATCTGGAGATAGACGAATGCCATCGTTCTCAATCAATGCTCGCCCGAAATAGTAATTGAATCGCAGCAAGTCATTGTAGCTAACCTGCTTGCCCTCTTTCTTCAAACGGTAAGCGACCACGCCCGTACCTCCAAAAGCATCCAGGCATGTTCTAAAATCCAAATCCGCTACGTTTTCCCAAATCCATTCAACCAGTTTCGCCTTGCTACCTTGATAGCGCGTGGAGGGAAATCGCGCACTTAGGTTCGGAAAAAGAGTACGTTGATAAACTGAGCTTCTTCCCATATATTAACTATACATAGAGGGAAATCGCTTGTCAAGTAATCATCCGCCTGTGCATGAGGCAAAATGTGTGTTACGGGTGGGGTTGACATCGGGGTTATCCGACCTAATATTCACGAAATAGTTAAAATCTGTTCTGCTCTCTTTTGAGAATCAAAAGGAGGAATAATGGCTAAGATTACGCTTTCCGTCATCAAGGCCGACATCGGCGGCTATGTGGGCCACTCGGCCTCACACCCCGAGGTGATAGCCAAAGCTCAGGATATGCTGGACGCGGCCAAGAGAGAAGGAAAGTTAGTAGACTTCTCGGTACTCGTCTGCGGCGACGATCTTGAGTTAATCATGACTCACAATCACGGCGTTGACGCCGAGGTAATTCACAAACTGGCCTGGGACACCTTTCTTGAAGGCACCGAGATCGCCAAGAAGCTAAAGCTGTACGGAGCGGGTCAGGACCTGCTGTCCGACGCGTTCTCAGGCAACGTCAAAGGCATGGGCCCGGGCTGCGCCGAGATGGAGATAGAGGAACGCAAAAGCGAACCGGTCATTATCTTCATGGCCGACAAAACCTCCCCGGGCGCGTGGAACTATCCCCTGTACAAGATATTCGCCGATCCCTTCAACACCGCCGGTCTGGTGATTGACGCTTCCATGCATGACGGGTTCATCTTCGAGGTCAACGACCCTTACGAGAACAAAAAGGTAAGGCTCAACACCCCTGAGGAGATGTACGACCTGCTGGCTCTCATTGGCAGCCACGAGCACTACGTGGTGGACACGATCTACCGCAAGGATGGATTCATAGCGGCCAAGGCGTCCACCCAGAAGCTTGCACTGATTGCCGGCAAGTACGTTGGCAAGGACGACCCGGTGATGATCATTCGTGCCCAGTCAGGCCTGCCCGCGGTGGGCGAGGTTCTGGAGCCGTTCAGCTTCCCCCACGTGGTATCCGGCTGGATGCGCGGCTCGCACAACGGCCCCTTGATGCCGGTGAGCTTTGCAGATGCAACACCGACCCGCTTTGACGGCCCGCCCCGGGTTATAGCGGCAGGATTCCAACTTGCCGACGGCAAGTTGATTGGACCGCGGGATATGTTTGACGATCTCTCATATGATAAATCGAGAGCCATGGCAAACGAGATGGCCGACTATCTGCGTCGCCACGGACCGTTCGAGCCGGGCAGGCTTCCGGAAGCGGATATGGAATACACCACCCTGCCGGCGGTGCTGGAGAAACTGAAGGACAGGTTCAAATAGTGTTTTCCCGCAAGAACCTGCATACCCGTAACACCCACAAAGACAAGAAGAAATCCAAGCTTGAGGACGGCCTGTGGCTCAAGTGCGACAGCTGCGGCGAGATACTGTACCGCCGCGAGCTTGAGGAATCATACTGGATTTGCCCCAAGTGCAGCTTCCATTTCCGGATAGGTCACAAGACCTACATCAAACTGCTCCTTGACGACGGCAAGCTGGATGAGGTGGACAAGGGGTTGATCCCTACAGATCCGCTGAAGTTCCCCAAGTACAAGGAGAAGTACAAGGTAGCTACCAGAAAGACCGGTCTGGAAGAAGGCATCGTATCGGGCAGGGCTTCGATTCAAGGGGTACCCGTGATCTTCACTGCCACCGATTTCTCTTTTATGGGCGGCAGCATGGGTTCGGTTATCGGCGAGAAGGTCGCGCGCGGAGCCCGGCACGCGCTTGCCGAACGCAAGCCCTTCGTGATGCTCACCGCATCGGGCGGAGGCGCCAGGATGCAGGAAGGAATCTTCTCCCTGATGCAGATGACAAAAACCTCGGCCGAGATTGCCTTGCTTAAACAAGAAGGGATTCCCTACGTCAACATATTGACGCATCCCACCATGGCCGGGGTGATGGCATCCTTCGCCTCGCTGGGCGACGTAATCATCGCCGAGCCGGGCGCGCTGCTTGGATTTACCGGTCCCAGGGTGATTGAGCAGACCATCGGCGAGAAGCTGCCTCCCGGATTCCAGCGCTCCGAGTTCCTGCTTGAGCACGGTTTCGTGGACATCGTGTGTTCGAGAAAAGAATTGCGGGATACCCTGGGGCGGATTTTGAGCATCCTTACCGAGTCGCTTAAGGAAGAATCGGCTCAGGCATAACTAAAAGAATTTAACACCATAGGGGTACGGCAGGTCGTGCCCCTAAATTTTTATGCGGCTTTACCAGGATGGTGGAAACCGCCTTGCTCACCATGAGTCAGGACATCGAGTATGGGTAATCGAAAGGCCACCCTATTTTTATCGATAGACCTTGACAGCACACAGGGTTTCCTTATAATTGTAATTAACTGACTAGTCAGTTAATTACTGTAAGACAACACACAACTTCTACTTGAAGAAAGGAAACAAAAGATGAACCCTCTTCAAAAACGGTTAATCGCCGAGGGAATCAAAATGGTAGCAAAAAACCCCGGTCTCGTCAGTACATTTCTAAAACCACTCAAGGCAATAATCAAAAAGGGGGTTATGCATGCCCAACCCACGAACATACCCTACGTCACTGAAATAAAAACACAGTTTCTTTTGAATCTGTTTGAGCAGTCTATCAAGAGCATCCGGAAGGGGTACCTCTCCCCTGAGTATACCGAAAGGGTACGCGAGACCTTTGTAATAAAGGGATTCCTCGATGAAAGGCGACCCAAAGTCCGGAAAGAATACAAGGATAGATACGGGATAGAATCTCCCAGTTTCTGCTTAATCTCTCCCACCAAGCACTGCAACCTTAAATGTACAGGATGTTACGCGGCCTCGGAAGCAACCACCCCAGCCACACTGGACTATGAGGTGTTTACCAGACTGCTCCATGAGATGCGCGATCTGATCGGGTCGAACTTCATCACAATCTCAGGCGGCGAACCCTTTATGTACAATTCTCAGGGCAAGACCCTGCTTGATGCCGTGGAAGAATTCTCCGATATATTTTTCCTTGTTTACACCAACGGGACACTACTCACCGACGAAACGGTGGAAAGGATGACCAAACTGGGAAACATAACCCCGGCGATATCCGTTGAAGGCTACGAGAAAGAGACCGACGCGAGACGGGGAAAAGGCGTCTATGCGAAGATCATGGATTCAATGGAGAGACTGAGACACCACGGCGTTCCCTTCGGGACATCCGTAACCGCAACCAAGAACAACATCGAAATCCTGCTGACCGATGAGTTCTACGAGCACTACTTCGAAGAGCTGGGTGCGGTGTATATGTGGATGTTCCACCTGATGCCTATCGGAAGGGCCAGGGATACCATGGATCTGATGATTTCTCCCGAGCAGCGCGTTGCGCTTTACAACCAGTGGGAAAGGATGCTTTTCGATAAGAAATACTTTGTCGGGGACTTTTGGAACAGTGGTGCGGCGACAGATGGTTGCATTGCCTACGGCAGAGAGAAGGGATACTTCTACGTCGACTGGAACGGAAACATCATGCCTTGCGGGTTCGTGCCCTACTACAAGGACAATCTCTACGATCTTTACAAGGATGGTAAGTCAATTGCAGACGCGCTGATGTCGGATCTGTTTGCAAAAGGAAGGAAATGGCAGCACGAATACGGATACCATCAGGCCCAGCCCAATAATTTGCTTGCCCCCTGCTCTATCCGCGACCACCACAAATACTTCAGGGAGAATATCCTGGACAACAGCGCGAAGCCTGAGGACGAAAATGCAAAAGTAGCGCTCGAAGACCCTGAATACTACGAGAGACTGGTGGAGTTCGATGAAGAACTTGAGAAGCTCACCCAACCCATCTGGCAGGAGCGCTACCTTAAAAACCTGAAACGAACCTCACGATGATGCCACACCTTTATACAGCACAACCCGAGAGGCAGCTTGACAGAACTGCCTTTCCTACTATAATGGCAGGTTATTATGTCTAAACATTCGCGAAGAAAACCAGGAGAGATACGCCGCCGCGAGATTCTTTCTGCCGCAAGAGACCTTTTTTACGAACACGGTTTCGATCAGGTTGGTATGGAGAATGTGGCGAAGAGGGTAGGAATCACAAAAGCGGCGGTCTACTTCTACTACAAGAGCAAGCTTGAGCTTTTCATAGCGATGGTTAAATCATCGCTTGACCAGCTCGTATCGGATCTCAAGGCCGCTCTTAAGAATGAATCAAAAAAAGGGGTTAAAAACCGCCTTGATGCGGTACTCCACTCGCTTGGCCGGCATGTCCCTCTGATTTCAAGCATGCGCAGGCTTTTCGAAACCGGAGGAACGTCCATCGTTCCTGCGCGCCACATGACGCTCTTTACGAAACGCATCACTCCCGGCATCGAGGAGGTAAAAGAAGTGCTGACCTCTGTTTTCTTCAAGGCGCAGAAGGCAGGTGAGGTAAGAAAAAATCTAACCCCCAAAACGCTGGCAAATGCTTTTCTGGGACTTGCGTCTTCGCTGGCTAAAACCGAGTTGGAATTTGCAGCACTCAGAGAAATCTTCCTTGAAGGGATTCTTGTTAAGAAAACTGGGTGAGAAGAAAAACCGGTTTTGTTTTCTCGGGTACGGCGGCACGGATCGCCCAAGAAGCCGCTCTTAAGGTATTCTACACCTAACACCAAGGCAAAACTTACTAACCGGTCAGTCATCTCTGAGTTGGGGTAAAACGATAACCCTTGACAACCGCAACCTTTTTCCTATAATTGCGTTCTATACTAACTGACTGGTCAGTAAGTATAGTCTAGCCTAACTTGTGAACTGCAGAGAGGATTAATGGAAAGTAAGACTCAGGAACGCAAGCCCGCCGAAGTGCGGCGGTTTGAGATTCTGGTTGCCGCCCGGAAGCTTTTTACCGAACGTGACTACCATCACGTAAGCATGGATGACGTTGCGAAAAAGGTGGGCATCTCCAAGGCGGGGGTGTATCTTTATTTTAGGTGATTGACCACGAGATCGGAGTAAGTATAATAGGATTAGATGGGACTATTATCGCATTCGAGGTTGTTTACTAGTGAGCGCCATGCAAGAAATTACTATAAGAAGTTACGATGGAGTGAA
>JAUVJT010000051.1 GCA_030592225.1 Candidatus Stahliibacteriota bacterium
GGCAGCCTTTCTGGCTTCTATTGTGAGTGTCTGGTTGGCGCGATATACAGCCCGCAGGCTGAACGTAAAAAACGACCCTAACCCCATCGTAGAAACCCACAGGCAACCCGTCCCTTATCTGGGCGGCGTGGGGGTATTCCTGCCTTTCTCCATATTGTTGATTCTGTTCTGCGGCCCCGGGACGTGGGTATTCCTGTTCCTGGGGGCACTCTGGGTGCTGGTTATTCTGGGCACGATAGACGATTTGCACCCTCTCCCCTGGTGGCTGAAACTCCTGATCGAAGCCGTCGTATGTTCCGTCTCCGTTCCCATGATCTTTAGCGCTCTGCAAATCACGAACAATCCGATTTTCATCATTCCGGCAATCCTTGTCGTGTTGCTGCTCACCAACGGTTTCAACCTCATTGACGTATCGGACGGATTGTGCTGTAGTGTCGGGGCGATGATTGCCATCGGGCTGTTCTGGGCTTTTCTGTTCTACTCCCCCCTATCTCGTCTCGACACTGCTCCTCTACTTCTGGCAGGGACATTGGCCGGATTCGGGGTCTTCAACAAACCAAAAGCCAGCATCTACCTGGGTGACGGGGGCAGCCTGCCATTGGGATATACAGTCGGAACGTTGATTGTGCTGTGGCTTTTTTCATCGAGCCTGAGCCTGCCACGCGTGATTGTATCGGCATCCCTGCCCAGCTTGATCTTTTTTGAAATAGCCCTGCTGAGCTTCCACCGGATAAGGAAGGGGAAATCCATATTCCACGGCAGCCCCGACCACTTTGCGCTGAGGTTGGCAAAACACGGCTGGAGTGTAACCGGAGTGCTTCTGGCCGCGCTTGCAGTATCGAGTTTTCTGACGGCGTCAATCGCGCTTCTGTGGCTGCCCGTATTTGCCTCCTGGATTTACGCAAGCTCGCTTCTTACGTTCTATGCGATAAGCTTCCGGCAGCTTTCGAGGATAAAGGTGGACGCGTGAGTAAACCGGTTATCATTATCGGCGCAGGCCTTGCAGGACTTGCCGCGGCATGGAAATTGAAGGGCAGAGCCAGGGTATTTGAAGCGAGCGATATGGCGGGAGGCGCGGCGCGCACCTATAGATATGGGGACTTCCATTACGATCTCGGCCCACACGTGCTTTACTTCCGCGATGAAAAGATAAAGAACCTGGTTGAAGAAATTCTCGAAGGCAACTGGACCAAACAGAACAGAAAGGCGAGGATAATCCTCGACGGCCACCGCATCGACTACCCCATCCAGGAAGGGTTCCTGCGCTCTGAAAGATTAAAGGAGAAATTCCTTCCCGATTTGCTCAACGCCCCTGCTAATCACGCGGATACGTTCAGCCGGACCGCCAAAAATCTCTACGGCCCGGCTCTTGCCAATGAGTTTTTCATTCCGTATAACCAAAAGCTGTGGCGCTACCCTTTGAATGAGATGGACGCGGAGTGCGCGGCACGCTTTCTGCCCGCGTTCCCAAAAGAGGACTTAAAACGTCTAAGCAAAGGAAAGACCCTACCTCGCGGCGCCAACGCCTGCTTCTATTATCCCAGGAAAGGAGGAATCGGGGCGCTTCCTGATGCTTTGGCTCGTGGATTGAAGGATAGCCTCTGTCTATCCCAAAAGGTGTTACGGGTTTGTTCTGACGAAAAATGGGTAGAGCTGGATGATGGAACCAGGCGCTATTACTCGCATTTGATCTCGACCATACCTCTTCCTGAGCTTGCAGAAATCTCGGTTGATCTGCCGGCGACCGCACGAGGACTGGCGTCAACCCTCAAGAGTGCAGGGATGGTGTTCGTGCATCTGGGACTTGCCCACCCCCTGAAAGATAACTCCCACTGGATTTACTATCCTGACCCCGCGATTATCTTTCACCGAATCTCGATACCTTCAAATTACGCCAAAGACATGATTCCACCGGATAGGGGATCGCTGGTTGCAGAGGTCTCCTTCAAATCGGATGAGCGCCCGAATATTGAGACAATCATCCGAGCAGTCAAAGAGGATGCGGTGAAATCGGGGATTGTGGGCAAGCTTGAGGATATCGCCTCGCACGATGTCCAGACGCTTTGCCGCGCCTACGTATTCCCTACCAGAGAAAGTGAGACCGCTCGTGAGCAACTGCGTGCAACCCTAAAGGCAAGGAGTATACTTCTTGCCGGGCGCTACGCCATCTGGGAATACGGCAACATGGAATCGGCCATAGCTCAGGGACTACAGGCCGCTGAGGAGATTGAAGGAGCACAACCTGAAGGAGGGCGGGGAGGAGGGCGAGGGAGGCTATGCTGACAATCATCGCCAGGGTTGTGTTCTGGGTTTGCATATGGCTATCTATCTACATTCTTATCGGACACGGGGTACTGCTCATTATACTGAAGGGATTCTTTGCCAAACCGGTGAACCGCAAACCAATCACACCGTCGGTATGCTTTATAATCCCCGCGTATAATGAAGAGAAAGACATCGGTACAAAGCTTAAAAACACGCTGGCGCTCAACTATCCCAAAGATAAGCTGAGGATAGTGGTCATCTCAGACGCCAGCGCCGACGAAACCGATACGATAGTACGTAAGATGTGTAGAGTCGATAGTCGGATAGTCCTTATCAGACAACAAAAAAGACAGGGAAGAACCGTCGCCATAAACACGGCGGCACAGAGATACAAGGCTGAGGTATACGCCATGTCCGACGCCAACGTGATGCTCGATAAAAACGCATTAAAAGAACTGGTCACAAACTTCGCCGACCCCAAGGTAGGAGCGGTTACGGCACGCTTTGTGGGTCTGGAAGGAAAAGGCAATCCCACAGAAAGAGGAATAGAGGGTTACTGGAATTACGAACAACGCCTGCGATGGCTGGAAAGTTCCATAGGTTCGGTATCTTTCGTTGCCGGTAGTTTTAATGCAGTGAGGGGAGACTTGCTTGCGGTTGTGCCTGCCGATATAACCCACGATCACTACGTTCCTGCCCATCTTGCCCAGCGGGGTTTCAGATCTGTCTACGAACCTCGCGCTGTGGTTTTCGAGTACCCCGCCGATACCTCATGGGAAGAGGCCAGGATACGGGGCCGCAATTTTTTGATGGGCGTCAATTTCATGCGCGAGTTACCGCACATACTCAACATACGCCGACACCCCTGGTTTTTTCTCAACCTATTATTCCGCAAGATACTGCGCTGGTTCTTCCCTGTTTTTCTGGCTCTTTCCCTGACAGCCGCCCTGTTCCTTATGCCTGAACCCGCGTCCCTGGTTCTTTTTGGACTAACCGCGCTCGGATGTATCATGACCGCTTTGATGCTTGCGTTTAAGAACCCTCCCCGCTGGCTTTCCATGGTTGGATTCTTCGTGCTCTCGCAGACAGGCTTGCTTTGGGGAATCATCCAGTTTATCTTCGGAAAACGGATCGTTACCTGGGAGCCGCCGCGATGAAGAGTTCCTGTCAGGGTGTTTGAGAATAAACAGAGCCTGCCCCGTGAGGCGCTAATTTTACTGCGCCTCATAGGGTACAGAGACACCGAGCCTCAAAAAGCACACGGAGATAAGTCTCGTAATTTCAAGACTTGTTGAGGTCAACTTCTTTATCACCGAAGGGGAACGACCGTAGGGAGTTGTACCGTAGGAAAACGACTGTAGGGAGTTGTACCGTAGGAAAACGACTGTAGGGAGTTGTAATCTGCGTCACCGAAGGGAAACGACCGAAGGGAGTTTCAATCTGTGATTCGAAAGAGAACGACTGTAAGGAGTTCAAATCTGTGGTTTATAGCCATTGAAACTCCCTTTGGTCGCCGCTTCGCGTCGGTGGCAAAAAAACAACGAAAGAGAATCGGACATTTGCGCCGGCAAGGCGTGCAGGTACGCATGTTACGTTATTCTCTCGGTTTTTCTCTGTGTTCTTTGTGATCTCTGTGGTTAAAATTCTCCCTCCAGAACAGGCTGACGCTGTATTTTTGGGCACCCTCCGAGATTCTCAACCGAGGCGTCTCAAGTACCTGAAGTAACGCCTTTGAAGACAGTCTTCTTGGAGCGAAACCAGTCCATCGTAATTCTCAGCCCTTGCTCCAGGGTAATCCTCGGCTGCCACCCCAGCAATTTGCCGGCGCGAGAGATGTCAGGGCATCGTCTCGAAGGGTCCTCGCAGATAGCGGGGTGATAAGTAATCAGGCTCGAACCATCGGAGAGATGAAGTAGCAGTTCTGCCAGTTCCTTTATCCCTGTCTCTTCCGGGAATCCCAGGTTCACCGGCTCCTGCACTTCCGATTCCATGAGCAGCATCAGCCCTTCCACTATGTCATCAACGTAGCAAAAACTGCGCCTCGCTTCTCCGGTGCCGTAGATGTTAAGCGAACTGCCCGACTCCGCCGCCTGGATGAATTGGGGAACAACTCGCGGGTCGTCGTTACGAAAACCCGGGCCGTAGACGTTAAACAAGCGTGCCATTCGCACCGATAAGCCTTGATCAATCTGGTAAGCGCGGCACAGTGTTTCCCCTGCACGCTTGGCTTCCACGTATGCCGAACGTGGTCCCACCGGATTGGCGTACCCCCAGTATGTTTCAGGCTGCGGATGAACCGTGGGGCTGCCGTATATCTCGGAGCTGGAAACGTAGAGGATACGCACCCCCCTGTCCGCAGCCCAACGGAGGATGCGTAAAGCTCCCTCCATTATACTAAGAATAACCCTGAGAGGTTCGCTTTCCACCCTGGGCACCCCGCAGATAGCTGCAAGATGGTAGCAAGAATCTACCTTAAAAGCCTGGAGATCGGTTTCCCTGATGTCGGCTTCCACAAATGAAAACCGGGGATTTTCCAGTAACTCCTTGACGTTGTCAATGCTGCCGGTGGAAAGATCGTCTATGCAGACAACCCGTTCTCCCTCTTCCAACAACCTTCTGCACAGATGATTTCCGATAAATCCCGCACCCCCGGTCACCAGAGATGTTCCCTCTTTTTTCCCTGTCATTGCCCTTACTCCTTTTTTATTTTAGTGATTATAGTGCGGCTTTTGAAAAAAGTCAAGACAGCGATCCGCACTCAAAGATTCAATTCGTCAGTAATCTTCTGAACCGATCAGCTCTATAGACAATAGCTATTCCGCCTTGGATTCGATAGTTTTTATCCCGATACGTCTTTCTTAAGGTAACGGAAATTCTACAAAATAGACCAGACTTCCCCTGATGGTCTTTCAATGTCCACGTATGAGGTAAGCGTGAATACGCTCTTATCACGAATGGCGTTGATGAAAATGTTAGCTTCTCCTTTTGCCGCAAGACCTAACGTTGAAAGAATCGCTAATCCTGCAAGCCTGACAGGGGGACGTAGTAAGGAAGCTAAAATCCGGCGAACCGGTCGGTTAAATCGGCTGCTACGGCGTACCTGGACCGGGTGCTTTCCAGATCACGGGTCTCGCGGTAGAGCTGCTTGTCGAGTTGTTTTTTCTTGTCCCCGCCCGGCCAGATGCGCCAGGAGTCGTTGTCAATAACATCGGCTACTACGAGACTACCGTCATCGGTTCTGCCGAACTCTATCTTGAGATCGATGAGTTTGACATCGAGCTTTGCCCATGCCGCAAACAGCACGTTAAACACCTTGCGGGTGGTCTCGGTGATGGCCTCGATTTCGTCAGAGGAAAGCAGTGGATCGAACTCCTCGATGACGTTGGCATCGGTTATCGGCTCCCTGGCAGGGTGGAGTTGCCATTTCCCTTTGCCGAAGGTGACTATGGGATCGTGCCGGGGGTCGTCCTTGATGAAGAACTCCACCGGACGCGGCTGCTCGAAATCCTGACCTTCGACCGCCTGAATGTTGCGCTTGAGGTATGAGCCGGTGGCCGTGCCGCGCACCACCACCTCCAGGGGAATCATCTTGCAGCGCTTGCAGAGCAACTTGAGTGAATCCACCTTCTCGATATAGTGGGTGGCCACCCCGTGACGGTTGAGAAGCTCGAACACGTTGGCCGTGGTACGGGTGGCGAACTCGGCCTTGCCGCGGATTACGTCGTGCTGTGCCCCGTCGCCAGAGGTTATGTCGTCCTTGGCAGCCATGTGAACCGTGCCGTCCCCAAGATCGTAAATCACTTTGGTCTTACCCTCGATGCCCAATCTCATAGCTATATATGATAGCACACTAGCAGGGCTTTCGATCGATTTATGAAAAGCATCTTCCAACCCTTTCCGGAACCCCTCTGTGTCTTTTATCTGGAAATTTTCTATACTAACTAGTAATTCAGCAACTATTTTGTGTTCTTCTGGAAATTCCTTAGACGGTTCTAAAAAGATACGCTCTTTAGATTTTGGTAGGTTCCGACAACTTAGGGGAACGTTAAAGTTTTCAAGATGTTTTCCCACAAAAGCCCCCACAAATTCTCGAAAGCATTCGTAACCAAAGCTTGGGTTTTTGTAACTCTTCAATTTAGAAATGATGGTTCCCCAAAGTCCTCTTTGGCTTGGTTCCAAGTCTTGGGCAGCAAAAACAGCTTTAATAAACCAGTCCGTATTTAGCAATGTAGTTGTAACTTCCATTTCTATCCTCCTTGGCCATAATATGGCCGACTGTTGGCCAAGGGGTTTAAACCCCTTGTCTGTTAGTAAGTCTTTACTATCTTTGTAGTTCTACCCGTACTTCCTTTTGCAAAGTAAGTTCCTGCTGAAAGTGCGTTCAACGGGATGTTTCCGTTGTTAATCTCACAGTCAATCCTCTGACCTGAAATGTCATAAACCTCTGCACAGCCTTCAACGTGAACCATGTTGCCTGTAGCTAAGATACTATGAACTCTCGGTGTATTGTCATTGTCTGGAGGAGATTCAGAGAGTGCAGAACCGTCTTGAAGAAAGACTATTACTTGTAGTCTTGGGTTTATTACAGAGTAACCAATAATAACATAGTGCATTAGATCAATAGTATGTGTACCTTCCGTTAGTTCCAAGACGTAGGTACTACCTCTACTACAAACTGATTTTCCTAGCGAATCTCCGTCTACAACAAGCCAAACTCCGCCTACACTGTATGTTACACCGTATGTGATAGATACAATAGATATTGGAGTAGTCGTAGTGAATTCCACGCTGGTGAGTTTTACAATTCCTTGGGTAGTATAATAGGTACTGTCTTCTCCATACTCTTCAACGAAAAACATGTCTGTTGCAAAAGCCATACTTACTACTCCAAGCAGTAGTATGACGGTTATGAGTTTTTTCATTTCGTTCTCCTTTCTTGAAGTTTAACCTAAACGATGCTAAAGAATATAAACCATGAATATGGTTTTGTCAAGCGTAAAGAATGCTGGTTTTTATCCGCAGATTACAGCGTACCCCAGTCAGGCATGCCGTGCCCCTACTAATCAGATTGCTTCGTCCTGCATCCCTTCGGTCTGCAGTCCTCGCAATGACATTAGGGGCGCTATATAACTATCTCCTCAACCACCAAATCGTCCTCGGCAAAGCGCTCAAAGCGCAGCGGGCTGGCGTCAATAGTTTTGTAGGAACCGTGCACGATAAGCTCGGCCAGAGCCTGCGACGCCGCGGGAGCAACCATTGCGCCGTGGCCTGACCATCCGCACGCAAGGTAGAGTCCGTCGTAAGCTGGATGAGCGCCCAGGATGCCGTTGTGGTCGGCACGGGTCACGCTGTAAAGCCCGCCCCACATTGACTTCACGTTGCAGTGCTCGGTGCCCGGGATGCGCTCCTGCATGTAGGGGCCAATCTCGTCCTTGTAGTAGGCGAGTGAGGCCTCCTGCTCGAACCCGGGCCCCTGTTCGGGATCGGCCCGGCCTATCTGCAGGTTGCCGGTCTCGTACTTGAAGTAGATGCCCCGATCGATGATTACCAGTGGGATGCGCTCGTAGCCCGGGATGTCGGGCGGATTGGTTATGAAAAGCTGCCGCTTGATTGGGTCTACCGGAAGGTTTTCGTCGTCGTGGAAACCGGATGCTGCCAAAAGTTGCATTGACCAGGGCCCGGCGGCAAGGATTACGCCGCCCGCTCCGATGCAACGACCGTTGGAAAGTTCCACCCCTTTGGCCTTGCCTGCCTCGAACTCGATACGTTTGACCTCGATGCGGAGATGAACTTCGGCGCTGTCCGCGAACTCGCGCTGGGTTCTTTCTATATATCCCTTGGCCGCGGCTGAGGGATCGAAGGAACCGCAGTCAGGGCCGTAAAGCCCTCCGGCCATGGGCTGGAACTCGGCAAACTCCACGATGTCAGGCTCCATGTGATTGACCCCGGCTTTAAGACCGGGCACCATGCGTTCGATGTCATCGGGAGAGAGCAATTCAGTGCGAACACCTGTTTCATCAAAGGTAGATTTGTAGGATTTAATCTTCTCCCAGGGTTCCGGATAAAACGTGAACAGATACCCGTGCTGGTGGAACCCGATGGGGATGGCGAAATCTTTCTCGAACGTGGAAAGGAAGCGGATGGAGTGGGTGGACATCTCCATATTGATGCGGGAACCCCACAGGTTGCGAAACGCACCTGCGGACTTGGCCGATGTTTCCTCGGCAAGTGCGTCGCCGCGTTCCAGGAGAGCAACGCTACCCTTGAACCCTTGCGCCTTGAGATTCCACAGGATGGATGTTCCAATAACGCCTCCCCCAATGATCACCAGATCGTATGAATCGCGCATCAAGGCCTCCGTTTTTTGGTTAGAGTCTAATCTCATGCAGCAATTTGTCAAGCAACCCGCACCCTTTAATTCTGTGAAGATTGTAGGGAGACAAAAACGCTTGACAGTCAATCTCATAAGGCCTATACTTGGTTATTAATCAAGGAGGCAACGATCGTGAAAAAAATGATAATTGCAATCATCATTCTTGCCGCACTCCCCCTTGCGGCACAGCCGGTATTCACCGAAGAGGACCTGCCCAATATCGGTTATGAAGGCGTCTCTGTGATAGACACTGCTGACGCAATACTGGTGGATGTCGGCTCCACTGGTGGTCCCCATGCCTGGGATTTCTCCCGGGAAGTGCAAGGCTTAACCCAGACCTTCAGGATTATTTCCACTGGGGGTACACCTGCCGAAGATTCCTTTCCCGCAGCCGATTTCGTTCAATACGTCAACGGATGGGCAAACGATACCACCCCTGCGGAGATATGGAACTACGTTCAGACCTCCCCAACCGAAGTGCTGGGCCTGGGAGACTATCTTGAAAGCGAACTGTTCGGAGAACCACTGTACTTCTTCCACGACTACGATCCGGATCGTATGATTTCTACCTTGCCGCTCCAGATGGGCGAGGCATGGCAGGACTCATTCTACCGCGCGGACAGCCTGGATCCGCTCGGTACGATCTGGAATGAGATAGTATCCGTGAGCCACGAATTGGTGGATGCCTGGGGCACTGCTATCGTTCCCGCAGGCAGCTTCCCGGTACTGCGCACCATCTCTTACGATACGACCCTCACCGTGACGTGGATGTTTGGGATTCCTGACTCTACGATGTCATGCACCATTGAGTACACGTGGGTGGCGGCTGATGTTGGAGCGGTGGCATACATTGTCAGTGAGAACGACGAAACCGACCCCGCGTTCAACGAAGCCCAGAACTACGTGGTACTGGACAGTTGTTCAGAAATTGCCGTTGCTGAAAATCTTGAGCCTGAGCTGATACCTGCGATTGGTGTAATCGGAAACGGTATCTTTTTCAGCATCAATCAATCGGGCAATGTCGAGCTGGATATCTACGATGCATCAGGCTGCAGAACCAACACGCTCTATCGCGGGAACCTGTCCGCGGGCGAACACAGCCTGGCCCTGCCTGCTGATCTGGTACGCGGGGTTTACTTCATAAGAATGAGGCAGGCTTCAAAGAACGTCTCGGCTAAGTTCGTGGTGCTGGATTAGGTTTTAATCGAGATTTGAAAGGCGGGGGCAACCCCGCCTTTTTACTTTGGTGTAATAGTGATTATATTCTCTGCTTCAGATAATGAAGAATTGACAAGAGAGTGCCAATCCAATTTTCCAAAAGCAAGTCGTCTATAGAATGGCCTATCTGCATTAAATTCCTCAAGACCTGAGGGAAAGTATATCCCTATCCCGCATCTAACGTATTTGACTCCAAAAGGATTAGCCCCACCAATAGGCACAGGTTTAATTGTGCTATAAGGATACGGAATCGCTAGATTAGTAAGCCTGCAGATACGATCAAACTCCTCATCATCGGAGATACTCACAGACACTTCTGGATCAAAACTCAATCTCTTCATAAAGGTTTTTAAATCTACCGATGTAGAATCGTCAGCAAAGTCTAGAAAAGCATCATCTCGAGCATTGAAAAAACTAATAGCCGGAACAGATCGAAATGAACCTTTATCTTTGGCAAAACAATCTATTGCCTTAACTAGAGGATCTATCCTTTTTAGGTCCACAACACAAATAGTCACATCTTTACCGTACCTCAAGGAAGCATTATAGACAGAAAGAGCCATTTGATTGGCTAGTTCTAGGGAACTTGTATTTAAGTTCTCCGCAAGATAACTCAACCAATCTGGTCGAATAGTAACCTCGGGCCATAGCTTATCTTCAGCAACAACCGCATAATCAGCCAGATTCCTAAGTTCATAAAGGACTTCTATCTGACCCATTTTGCAAGCAGCAAGGTATATGATGTCGAACTTAAAGGTATCTCTTAATTGGCTCCCTTCCAAGGAATTAACCTCCACATCCAAATCTTCCGCGAAATCTAAAGCCTTTCGGAAATCAACCATACTCATATGATCACCAGCGCCGTTTATGATGTCAACACAAATACCCTTCCATCCTAATCCGTGGTCCATCACAACTAGAGCGTAATGATCCGCAGGGTATCTAATCCTAACACTATCTACGAATGACCTCAAGGTAAGAGGATCAGACATATCTTTTTTAGCCCAAGAGGATATAATTGGTGCTGTTATTTCCTTTCTATGTATTTCAGGCATACTATCTTGCAAAACAAAATCGTCTGTGTGATTCTCTGGTCTAATCTCATAAAGAGTTGCAATTCCGTTAGTTGAGATTGAAGAATATAAAGCCACAACAGCTATACTATCGGAGCCCTGTGCATTCTGAAGTTGAAGCAATTCATCCAACACATAATTTATTGAATCTGTATCCAAATCATTATTAGCATCGAAGTAACACATTACCGTCCAGACGTATTTCTCCGAATCCTTTTGTCTCCTCGCAGCAAACAGAACACACCCAGCAACCAGCACCAATCCTATTACTATGCGAAACTTCATAATAAAGCCTCCTTTTTAAAGTTTAAAGAATAATTTGATTATAGTGAAAAATCTGATCTTGTCAAGTATCCTTCAACTTGTTGGTTTTCAATAATATCTTCGCCCCAAGATGGCACTCCAATTACCTGCAAAATCCTTGACTAATCAGTCAAACCAGCTACAATAACTTCCGTGGCAAAATATATATTCGTAACCGGCGGAGTGGTCTCCTCGCTCGGCAAGGGGATAGCCGCATCGTCAATAGGTCTGCTCCTCAAGAGCCGCGGCTTCCGGGTAA
>JAUVJT010000194.1 GCA_030592225.1 Candidatus Stahliibacteriota bacterium
GTTGCACTTCATTATTGAACCCACGCAATTCAAGATAACAGTTTATTCATAAATTCACTTTCGGCAACCCCGGTCATTGCAAGAAGCGACGTGACACGCGTAGCAATGACGCTTACCCTATGAGGTGCAAGAAAATTGGCGCCTCACGGGGCAGGCTCTACGGAATACCGAAGGGCGAACGAAGGAAACAATCTCATAGGTCTATTGGAAATATGAGATTGCCGCGCGGCTTTCAGCCGCTCGCAATGATAAATTCACAAAACCTTGACATCCCAATCCACTATAGTATAATCCGCGCAATGAGTGCAAACAATCCGGAAATTACACACGAAGAAGTCGCAGTCCCTGCAAAAAAGGGCGAGTCCAACTGGCAGATATTTTCCAAGGGCATAATCCTTGAGAACCCGGTGCTCATCCTCATGCTGGGTCTTTGCCCGGTGCTTGCTACCTCGGTAACCGCGTTCGATGCGGCAGGCATGTCAGCCGCGGTGCTGTTCGTGCTTCTGATGTCCAACGTCGTGATCTCGCTGTTTCGCAAGATTATTCCCAACGAGATTCGCATCCCCATATTCATTGTAATCATTGCCACGTTCGTTACCATTATTGACTACACCATGCAGGCCTACCAGCCTGATTTGTACAAGGTTCTGGGCATTTTTGTTCCTCTTATCGTGGTGAACTGCATAGTTCTCGGTCGTGCCGAAGGGTTCGCCTACCACAACGGGGTGTGGAAATCCACCTTAGATGCTCTGGGAAAGTCCATTGGTTTTGCCCTGGCCATCGTTCTCATGGGTTCGGTTCGCGAGATACTGGCCAAGGGAACCTGGTTCGGAATGGACATCACTCCCAAGTGGTTCCAGTCCAACGCGATGCTTTTCTTTGGGCTTCCTCCGGGAGCGTTCCTGGTCATAGGATTGCTCAAGGCCGGCATAAACAAGATATTCAAGCGGGAGGGTTAGGTATGAATCCTTCACTTCTTGCCATTCTGTTCGGGGCAATATTTGTCAACAACATCGTGCTCATGCGGTTTCTGGGCCTGTGTCCCTTCTTTGGCGTATCCACCCGGCTTTCTACCGCCGTGGGCATGAGCGGCGCAGTTCTTTTCGTCATGACCTTTGCCACCTGGATTACCCTGGGTATTTACCAGTTGGTGCTCGTCCCGGGTTCAGTCCTTTTAGGAGGAATACTTCCCCAGGGACTGGTATTCCTGCGCACGGTGAGTTTTATTCTGGTCATCGCATCCCTGGTTCAACTGGTGGAGATGTTTCTAAAGAAATTCGTGCCCGTGCTTTACTCCGCGCTGGGAATTTACCTTCCCCTTATCACTACCAACTGCGCCATCCTTGGCGTGGCGTTCATCGTCATTGACAACAGCTTCAGCTTCATGCAAGGCACCATCTTCGCCATCGGCACCGCAATCGGCTTTGGCCTGGTAATGATTGTCTTCGCTGCGCTGCGTGAGCGTCTGGAGCTTGCTCCCGTATCAAAGTCGTTCAAGGGCTATCCCATAGCCTTTATTGCCGCGGCCCTGGTGGCGATTGCGTTCTTTGGCTTTGCGAACATGTTCGGGATTTCGCCGTAATGGGCACGGTTGTCGTGGTCGCGTTGGCTTCGCTGGGGGGGCTGGGGCTTCTGCTGGTACTGATACTGGTTTTGGCCAATAGCAAGCTTGCGGTAAAGCCGAATCCTTTAGAAGAGAGTATCCGCAATGCGCTGCCCGGGGCCAACTGCGGGGGATGCGGCCTGCCCGGGTGCGATGCGTTTGCCGCTGCCGTGGCCAAGGGTGACGCTTCGCCTGACGGCTGTCCGGTTGGCGGAGCTTCGTTAGCCGAGCAGCTTGGTGAGATTATGGGGGTCGAGGTCGGCAGCGCAGAACCCCAGGTTGCGTTTCTTATGTGCCAGGGTGGGGACGACATCGTGGCCCAGTCCGCCGATTACAAAGGCATCCGCACCTGCCGTGCGGCGAACCTTATTGCCGGCGGAACCAAGGCGTGCCAGTACGGGTGCCAGGGGTTCGGCGACTGCACCGAGGTCTGCCCGTTCGACGCCATCCACATGGGACCGAATGGTCTTCCCATCGTTGATCGCGAAAAGTGCACCGGCTGCGGCATCTGCGTGCGCGTCTGCCCCAAGAACGTGCTCAGGCTGATACCGACATCAAAACAGATATACCTCGCATGTGCGTCGCTTGACAAGGGCAAGGCTGTCCGCGAGGTGTGCAAGATGGGCTGCCATGCCTGCTCCATCTGCGTGAAGATGTGTCCCTACGACGCGCTCGAAATGATTGACAACCTGCCTGTGATGGATCTCGCTAAGTGTACTGATTGCAGCATTTGCTACGCCAAGTGTCCTGTTAAATCATCTTACGTGGACTTTGCCCTGCCCCGCCCCAAGGCGGAAATCGAACCGTCCAAGTGTAACGGAAACCACGCATGTACAACGGCTTGTAAGTTCAAGGCCATCGAGGGCGAAGAAGGCGAGATTCACAAAATCAACCCTGATAAGTGCATGGGGTGCGGCGAGTGCGTAAAGGCTTGTCCTACCGGCGCTTGCACCCAGCCAGTCAGGGTCGCTGTCCCCGTAGCCTAGCTGTTCCCCTTCCATTTTTCTCCTGATTTTGGCATTATTCATCCGAAATTAAGCTGGTCAAAAGATGGTCAAAAGCTACCCAAAAGGTGGACAAAAGGTGGACAGGATCGCCCTATCGGGCGCATTGCAAATATCAAATTTGCTCCGCAGGCGTCGCCCCTCGGTCAAATTGCAAAATGCAAAGGTGCGGAGGGCGGACTCAGTGTGCCCCTTGGGATACAGAGTATTCCATAGGGTATCAGGTCGGTCCTCTGTATATGTATTGACATACTTGTGACAGGGAGTATATTACTCTATTGAAAGTACGAGATATTATTAAACTCCTGGAAGCAGATGGATGGTTCCTGGTTGTGACTAAAGGTAGTCACAGACAATATAAGCATTCTGCAAAGAAAGGTCGCGTGACACTTGCCGGACATTCTAACCACGATCTGGCTCCAGGTACATTGAACAGTATTTATAAACAAGCTCAACTAGATAAGAAAAAGCGGAGGTAGTTGTGAAGAGATTTCTTATCGTGATAGAGAAAGCCAACGGCAACTATTCGGCCTACTCGCCTGATTTGCCTGGATGTGTAGCTACCGGTGTAACTCGTGACGAGGTAGAACAAAACATGTACGAGGCAATTAATCTTCACATCCTGGGACTTGAAGAAGAGAACCTGCCTGTTCCCAAACCGCAAGCGATAGCCGAGTACGTTGTGATTAAATAATACCTGAAACTTAAGAATTTGAAGGGGTCGCGTGAGCGGCCCTTTTTTTGTCATTGCGAACGACCGCAGGGAGCGCGGCGAATGAGATTGCCACGCAAGCCTTTGGTTTGCTCGCAATGACGGTGGGGGGCATGTAGTGCGAACCTTCAGGTTCGCAAGCGAGGCTGATACCCTATGAGCGCATGAAGCGCTCAAGGGGCACGCTGAGCTTCGCGCTACGTTACTCCGACCAAAGTTTAGCGTTATCCCAATCTATAAACTTTCCGTAACGCATTTTAATGATCTCAATGAAATCATCACAATAACCATATATTTCCATCCAAGCTTTTTTTAGCTCATCGTCTAAACCACGATCTAGATGGTTGTTGATTTCAGTCATTATGCAAAGGAAGAGAAAGGTATGATCCATATAGACTTCCGTTGCTTTATCGTCCAACTCATCTTTACTTTTTTGGGCAAACCTACTCCAAGCTGCGTAAACTAAGGCATTTAATTCCCCGTGAATCAATTCTGAAAGTTCGCCATAGAAGTAATCGTATAAGTGTTGGAGGAATTCTCTATCTTTGTTGGCCTGGTCCTTCCAATGCTTAGGTTTAAGCATTTTATTCGGGGTAGGCCAATGAGGCCAAATTTTTTTAGGTGATTGACCACGAGATCGGAGTAAGTATAATAGGATTAGATGGGACTATTATCGCATTCGAGGTTGTTTACTAGTGAGCGCCATGCAAGAAATTACTATAAGAAGTTACGATGGAGTGAA
>JAUVJT010000111.1 GCA_030592225.1 Candidatus Stahliibacteriota bacterium
AATATACTAATATCTCCGTTCTTGTCAAGAAGATTGAGGG
Source organism: Candidatus Stahliibacteriota bacterium (assembly GCA_030592225.1). Taxonomy (GTDB): domain Bacteria; phylum Hydrothermota; class Tepidihabitantia; order B3-TA06; family B3-TA06; genus B3-TA06. The sequence goes on from JAUVJT010000111.1 coordinate 41, forward strand.
CCAATTCCTTTACTGCATGAAGTAATTAGCAGGTAAACGTGGACCAATAACGTTGACAACCCCCCAAAAAAGTCTATTATATGTAGTAGGAGGTTTGATGAGCGATTATCTGAATGAAGTCCGCAGCGCTTTAGAATTCCCCTTGCGGACAGCCATCGAAAAGGTGCAAAGCCATATTATGGATCCCGATTTCATCGACAGGATGAAGGAGATATTCTCTATCTGGAGGATTGAAGACATCAACGAAGAATTCTCTTCTTACAATAGAAAATACGTGCTGGGCTTTGGGATTCCGGTGAAAATCGGACTGCGTACAAACGACGAGGTGCACTTTAAGTTCAACGTAAATATCACCAGATTCAAGGCCGCCAGAAAGGGTTGCGACCGGGAGATACTTCTTGACTTCTGCGCCTGCCGGGGCGATACGCACCAGGATAATATTCCGGTAAAAATTCCCTTAGCCGCCGCTGAGTCGTTTGACGGCATAACAGAGCAGTTGACCGGCGTCAACATTAAGGATGTGCTGGACAAAGCGTGCTTTTTGCTGTTCGAGGAGGATTTCCTCAGAAATAAGGCGGGCCTGCCCCCTAGAACCTAGAAATATGCCTGCAATGCGAATTTGCGGGATGAAGAACGAAGCGCACGAAGTGACGACGCTTGCGGAATTATCTTATTTTGCAATTTGACTTTTGATATTGATCGGCGGAGCCGATCTCGGTGGGTAGGCTCTCCTTGATGGTTGCGCGTTTCTACACGTAAGTTGACCCAGTATAATTCCCCTGACATCTTTGTCAAATAAAAGGAAGTCAGCCCGCCCGAACTTCACGCGACTAGGGGTTGACAAGAAAGAATAATAATGTATTATTTGTCAAAGGAGGACGATTTATGAGCTACCGGAACAAAACTTACGTTATATTTGATGGGGACGAAGACATGTGGGCTTATGCCTATATGAAAGGATGGAAGAAAAATCAAAACATCGATTTCAACTTCCACGACGCACATGACCTGAATACAATAACGAATAGAGCCAACAAAGAAACGACTAGACGAAAACTGAGAACAAGATTCTCCTCTGCCAAACAGGTTATTGTTCTCATTGGAGAACACACCAAGAATCTTACCAAATTCGTCCGTTGGGAGATGGACGTAGCCTTGGGACTTGATCTTCCAATCATAGCAGTGAACTTAAATGGTAAGCGCAAAATGGATTCCGATCGTTGTCCAGCCATTCTAAAAGGGAAATATGTCATCCACATCCCATTCAAAATGAAAATTATCAAGTATGCTCTTGACAATTTCCCTGAATCCTACAAAAATCGCCATGAGCACCCAGGTGTAGACTGGTATTACAAAGATAGTGTTTACAAAAGCTTGGACCTATAATTTACTTATTGTCCCCGCCTGGCAAGCCACATCTCGTGTTCTTTAGAAACAACCCCTTCTATTTGATCTACATAATCCGAGAAAGCATTATTAGTACGTACATGAATATACGTAGAAGAAATTCTACGCAAATTCTGAAGCACAAGGGAGTATGATTGAGCTAACTCCCTAAATTTATTAACCTGAGACCAGGCAATAATAACGGCAGCAATAGTCGTCAACACTCCCATTAAAGTTAAAAAAGAATACTGCTTTAACGCTAGCACTATTGCCAAAATCACGGCGAACATTTCAACTAACAGTGAAATCCAAAACCACCTTTTTTTATTCTTTTCATTGAGTTTGACTTTTTTATTATACCATCCCTTTTGATCACGGACCCTTTCGGCATCGTAATAGACCTTACGTTTTTTCAATGATGATACACGCATCTGCCTCATATTAGCACTAATATCATCCCCGGTAACAGATTGATCTCCAAGCTCCTTAGCCGCACTCAATCGGTTATCACGTATCTTTCTTAAAATTTCTAGAAATTGATCATCTATCGCCTTTGACTTTACCGCCCCCTGATAAGGTGTTGCCCGCATCATATATCGTAAGGTCGCTTCCTTAACAGCTTCTGCAATTGCTCGACAACTAAACCATTTGGTGCTGAGTCCGAATCCTTCTGCAAGAAGTCTCGCAATTAAAGCTAAAACAAGGAATACAGGGATTGATATAGCCAAGATAATCTCAAAACCCGAAATGAGTCCGCTTAAACTACTAGTAACTGCCGCTAGGATAATAAAAAGAAATTCCAACTGAACACGGCACAAATACCCCTTTTTCGCCTTAATTGCTTCTAGGTCGCTAGTCTGAAACAGCGCAGGATAATCGGTTTCACTCACTGATAATGCCATTATTCTCTAGTAGCCAATTCCTGGAGCTTTTTTTCACTCCAAGAATAAAGGTATATCCCATGTTTAGATAAACACCTAGGTTTAGCAACAACCTTATCCGTTATCTTCATCGCGTAAACAGGTTTGCCTTTCTCCAAGGTCATCTCCACTTCTTCGGGAACCCAATAACTTTTGTGAGTGTCTTGACCAACGAAAACTATCGTTCTAGAAGTACCCTTTATCGCTTTGGAAATAGCCTGTTTAATCACTGCTGGATCTTCTGTGTCCCACCTCTTTAATAAATCATGGACTTTAAAATTCAGCTTGGTGTATTTGGAGTTTTCCGCTCGTCCCTTAATCAAAAGAACGATCTTACGGTCTGTTTCCGAAAAGCTAAAAAACACCACGTTAGGCATGGCAACCTCCTTTATCTTATTAAATCAGTATAAGCCACCTACCCCCCTTGTCAAGTCAAAAAGCACAATTATTGGCCAAGCTGACGCTTGCCCCATCTCCTTGTCTCTCCCCCACCTTTCACCCCCCAAATCTGCGTAATCTGTGTCATCTGTGGTTAAATATTCGTGTCCAGCTTTTGGGTATCTTTTGACCACCTTTTGACCAACTTCTGACCATCTTTTGACCACCTTTTTTGCTTGACTAATAGCGCAATTCTGAGTACAATCACCCTCAAATAGAAATCTAATCTCTGGAGGCCGTATCTACTCCCTTTTAAAAAAGGAGCCGACAGAATGCCGGCTCCTTTGCAGAGAAGGTCGCTTTCTCCGACTGCGTTAACAGTATCCTGAACCGGGCTATTTAACCCTTTCGAGTTCTGAAAACAACCTGGTTGCCAACTCATCCTCGGTCATCATACCGGTAAGACTTGCCGCCGCAATATAAGTACAGAAGTCCACCGGCAGGGACCACACCTCTCCATCGTATCCAATCAAAAGATCCTCAAACTCCAGGGTTTCCGGAGCATCCATGGCAAGGGCGCCAACCGCTCCGGCACAGACTCCCATAAAGTAACCGAATTTTTCTTCAGGAGAATAGGAGTTCCAGTCTAAGTCTTTCCTGGAGGCCTTTTTGAGATCGACCTTTATGTTGTAAGCATCGCCTTTTTTAATCAGACGCGTCTCGATTTCAAAAGGACCTGTATTTTCTATAGCCTCTTCAATCTGAGTTGCAAAGTACTCGCCCGCCAGGGTATCGGCCTTCCTGCCTCCTCCGCAACAAGCCAGTGAAAATACAACAACCAGCAACAGGGAAAACGCAACGATTTTCTTCATGCAAAACCTCCATGGTTAAGAATAATTACATTAAAGATAGCTACAAAATTGCAAAAGTCAAGCGAACAAGGCTCTATTGGCCTTGACACCTATTCCATTTCGATTAGAATTCAACCTGACCTGACAGCGTCAGGCTTTACGGTGGGTGTAGCTCAGTTGGCAGAGCACTTGACTGTGGCTCAAGATGCCGGGGGTTCAAGTCCCCTCACCCACCCTTCCCCGTAACCCGTAACACCCACCCTTCGGGGTATTTTCACAATAAGCCGGAGCATACGCTCCGATCACAAGAACATAACATCCGTCCGTAACACCCACCCGTAACACATTTACCGTCGCAAGCCACGGTAGAACACCCCCGTACCCTCTCAGAACATTTACATAACTACCTGATTTGGATGCATTGTTGCCGCTAATGACTCTTCTCGAAGCTTGCACTCCAGGAATCCAAGGAACTGCGACAGGAAAGTTATGTGCCTCAGAACAGCTTGTAGCCTATTTTGCGCAGGAACTCTTTGCGGTCGCGCACGTCCTCCTCGCCTTCGACCCCTGCGGGCGAGCCGCCGTCAACAACTCCCAGAATGCCTCTGCCCTGCTCTGTCTCGGCAACAATGATCTGACAGGGATTGGCAGTGGCGCAGAAGAAATTCACGAATTCCGAAGTCGCCCGCAATGCTCTGAGAACGTTTATGGGATAGGCGTTGCCCAGCATGAGCACAAAGCTGTGCCCCGCGCCAATGGCCTGCGCGTTGCGGACTGCCAGAGCGGTCAACTCCTCGTCCGTGCCTTCGGTACGTATGAGCTTCTTTGCCGACGCCTCGCAGAACGCAAGCCCGAACTTTATGCCGGGCACGGTGGAGACCAGCTCCTCGTAGAAATCCTCGCAAGTCTTGATGAAATGCGACATGCCGATGATAACGTTTACCTCTTCCGGTTTCTCGATAGTTACTACTTTAAGCTCCATAGATGACCTCCGTTTGGATAAATATATCCATCCGGACAAGGATTGCAAGTGCTTGATTGCAAGGGTATAATAGGTTATGCAGAAGATATGGGACGTAATCGTGGTTGGCGGAGGCCCGGCAGGTTCCTCCGCAGCTAGGGTAATCGCCGATGCCGGATACTCGGTCGTCATTCTGGACAAAAAGAAACGAATCGGCTCCCCCAACCACTGCGGCGAAGGGGTATCATCTTTATGCCTGGATGAGGTGGGAGTAAAAGCACCCCAGCCTTGGATTTTGAAACAGGTCAAGGGGTGCAAGCTCACCTTTCCCAACAAGACGGAGATACGCTTTACCCAGAAAGGCTACTGTATTGACAGGCCCTCCTTTGATCGTTTTTTGTCCAAAAGAGCAAGGGATGCAGGGACTGAGATAAAAATATCAACAACGGTTAATGGTATTCAAAATGAACGCTCAGGGTGGGTGGTTGGCACCAACCGGGGCGAGTTCCGGGGTAAATTTCTGATTGGCGCTGCTGGAGCGTTATGCCCGGTGTCAGGTTATTTCAATCAGCGCCCCCCCATCCTGCCAGCGGTTCAGTACAAGTTTCATCCTGACGACGTTCCACTGGATTTTTCCGATGATCTGCTGCAGTTTCATCCCCGCGAGGATTTTGCTGGCGGCTATGTCTGGGTATTTAATCGAGGCAGGGAAATCTCGATAGGAGGAGGAGCATCCAGCAACCTCGCAGAACGCATGGAACGATTCTGCCGACGGATGGGAGTTGACCCGAAAAAAAGAATAAAAACCGAAGGCGGGCCCATTCCCTTTTTGCGAAAGCCACTGCGGGTCGCGTTCCCTCGCGCCTTGCTTTGCGGGGACTCGGGAGGCTTCATCTATCCGGTTACCAAGGGAGGGGTGCACGGCGCAGTGTGGAGCGGGCGCATAGCCGGCGAGGTAATTTCCAAAGCTCTGGATGGAGATGACTCCTACCGCCTGTCCAACTATTCCTCTCGCGTCAGACCCTATCCCTGCCGCGATCCCATTCATCTTCTCATCCCCCAGGCGTTCTTTAAGTTCGACAACCCCATCATCAATACCATCGGAAAGATCATGGATAAAAAGGAATATACCGAGATTCCGGTTGCCCGCTTTCTGCGCTATTTCCTCTCAAAACCTGCCCCCCGCATCCTTTGGGGAATCGCCGTCGGCTTTGCAGTACAGCGATTCTACCATCACAGCGCTCGGTTCGCCTGGTGAGAATTCTTTTTGCATCCGATCTGCATGCCAGACCCGACGATACCGGACGTGAAAAGATATTCCTGGACTTTCTGAGCACCGAGGGGAAGGACTGCGATGCCTTGTATCTTCTGGGTGATATCTTTGAGTTCGGCTTCGTTTTCCAGGGCAAGGCTCTGCCTGAATACTCGCCTTTGATAGAAGGAATCGCCGACCTCGTGAGAGGAGGAATCCCGGTCTTCTTCCTGGGTGGGAACCACGATCTATGGATGACTGGTTACTTGTACCGGAAAGGGATAGGCATTCTGCACGACGGGGACGTTATCGATTCGTTCGGGAAGAAAATACAGATTTTTCACGGCATCCTGCGTCAAGCAGACGCGCTCTCCCGTTTTGCCGACCGCATCATGAAAAAACCGGACGCAGTGTGGGCATACTCCCTGCTTCCCCCCAGGTTAGCATTTAACCTTGCCCTTAAAGCTGCTCGTATCAGCAGAGAACGCCACCAGCCTTTCTCCACCCGTATCAACGCATCCAGGCTTAAGCCTATCGCTCCAACTGCGGAAATAGTCATCACCGGTCATCACCACACCCCTCTGAGCTTCATTTATAAGAATAAAGCCTTCTGGTGTCCCGGCGACTGGATTCGCCACTTTACCTATTTGGAAATAACGTCCTCCGGTCTAAAACTCAAATCCTTTTGCGTGAATACGTTCCTCGGCGGATAACGCGAACCCGGCAGGCGGAAATCCGGCGATGTCGAACCGGGTCTTCCACTCGGCGAAATATCCCCATCCGGTGAAATCCGCTTCTATGGGGATTGTCTCCGAACTCTCCCCGGGCAGCTTGAGGAAATCCCAGTGAATGCCTTTGCAAAGCTTACGCAGGTGCGCCTTTGCCTCACGGGGAAGAAGAACGTGAATGTGGATGAAATTGTCTATCCGGAACCAATGAATAGTGGCGCGCAAAATCGCGACCCCTTGAGGATTATCCGAGTGCAGGATAAGACGACGCAGCTTGCCCTCGACCCATGCAGGTTCCCTGCCCAATTCCCGGGCAAGCAAGGCGGGGGTAATCTTTCCGGTGGAATTAACCGCACGCAGAAGCAGACGCTCCTCGTCTGAAAGATTAGCGGTGAACGGAAAGTTGTAGGAACGCATGAGAAGCGGTTCTTCGGTCAGGCCCGCCTCACGAAGGAGAAGCTGCAGCTCCTCCCTGGTTCTGATAAAACAAAAGAAACTGGTGCACGCAAATCGTTTGGTAAAAAAAACCGCGTTGTGCAGACTTTCTTCGAGACCAGTTAGATTTTTCAGCAGATGTTCTTCGAGTTTCAGATCCCGCCGGTAGAGAGGCACCGCATATCGTTCCCACGTTCCACCGTAC
>JAUVJT010000152.1 GCA_030592225.1 Candidatus Stahliibacteriota bacterium
CAGGCGGGGCAGGCTCTACCCGACGGGGGTACTTCGTGGTTATTTTCAGACAGTCACCTGGCGCATCAGTAGGTCTCGGAATCTATTATCTGCACCTTACCCAGTTCGGATACAGAACCGTCCATCGCGGTGGTATCACCCAGGATAAGAATAATGAGATCTTCCGGCTTCAGGAACTCTGCTGTAAACTTGCCTACATCCTCGCAAGTAAGGGGTTCTATCTTATCAGGAAGCCGATCCCAGAAATCAATGGGATAGCCGTGCGCGGCGTAGTCCATACGATCACGGAGCACCTCTTCGGGATCCTCGTAGTGGGAGGGGAACGAGGCAAGCCAGCTTTGCTTGGCAAGCCCCAGCTCACGTTGGGTTATCCCTTCGGTTTTGAGATCCGAGATTATCTCCAACATCAGCTTGGCGGCCTGAATGGTGGTTTCCGACTTGGTCAAACACACACCGCGAAAAACGCCGGGCTCCTCGAAGTTGGTGTTGATGTGGCCTGAAACCACATAAGCCAAACCCCGTTCATCCCTTACCCGGTGACGCAGACGTGAAAACCAGGCACCTCCGTAGACCTCGGCAAGAATACGCGATTCGGGATAGCAGGGATCGCTGCGAACCAGGCTCGCATAGCCCATGCGGATGTTGGACTGTACCGAACCAGGCCAGTGAACCAGGTATACCCCTGGTGGAGCAGGGTCGGTGTAATTTGCCGATTCTGGCCACGGTTCAACTTGAGGAATTTGCCAATCCCCCATACAGCGCTCCAGAAGATCAAGCATTGCTTTGGAATCAAAGTCGCCCTCCACACCGATCATGATGTGGCCAGGTCGGTAGTTGGCAAGGTGAAACTCCCTAAGTTGCTCAAGGGTAACGTTCTCAAGCGAGGCTGGAGTAACCTCTCGTGCCTGTGAGCTTTCCTTACCGTAGATAAGCTTGTAGAATACACGGGGAGCTACTGACCTGGGATCATCATTGCGTCCCTGGTAGGAGGTGAGGTATTGTCTTTTGTTTAACTCCAGTTGATTTTGAGGAAGTGCTGGATCGCGTATTGCTCCCACAACCAAGGACAGGAGGGCGGGGACGTGCTCGGAAAGAAGGTGAAGCTTAAAGGTGGCCTGTTCGTTCCCGGCAGAGCCTGAAAATGAGGCCCCGAATCTATCAAGGCTATCTTCGAAGACATCTTTTAGAACCTGGTTGCTTCCACCTTTCACAACCAGATTGGCAAGTATCTTTGCCAGCCCTGCATGGTCGGCGGAAATCCGATTCTCTCCTGCCGTAACAGAGAAGTAGATGTCGGTTACCGGTAACTGGTGATCTTCTACAAAGAAAACCTGGATACCGTTGGACAAGGTGAACCGATCCACCTGATGGGGCGTGAAATCCAGCCGTGCAGGGAATTCCATGGTGCGGGGATCTTTAAGCTTAATCCCCGTAAGTGTGGTAGCAATGCAAAGAAAAATGAGAAATTTCCTACTCATCTTCCACCTCCATTAGGGCAACCGTTCTTTTATCCGGGTCCAGATAGTGTTCGGCTGCATCCATTAAATCTTGGGGAGTAACCTTCTCTACTCCTTCTACCCTGTCGAACAGCTCACGCCATCCGCCCTTGCATGCATCGAACCAGCTAAGGAAAAAAGCCAGTGAACTATTGGAAGAGAGGGGATAGTAAAACCATACCTTCCAGCGGGCCCGTGCTGCATCGAGTTCTTCTTGAGTGATGGGGTTTTGTTCAAGTGCTGCCAGTTCCTCAAGTACGGCCTCCTCAAGCTGGGCTGCACTCACACCTTCCATGGGGGAACCTACCAGGCGCATGTAGCCGCCGTAGCTGAAGTTTCCCCTGGCAAGGTATAAGTTGGAAGCTACTTTGTTCTCCTCTACTAAGGAACGATACAAGCGAGAGGTAGGACCGCTGGTAAGCACGATGGACAAAAGATCCAGGGTAAGTTCGTCCGGGTGTCCTGCGGGTACGGTGTGAAACCACATGTACAAGCGAGGGCTTTTCCCTTTCTTCATCTGAACACGTCTTATACCCGGCTGGTTAGGCTCGGTGGTGACTAACTCTGGCGGATCAGGCTTAGGGGGTATCCTTCCGAAGTAGGCCTCGATAAGCTCAATCACCTGGTCTGCGTCCACGTCACCTACGATGGCCGCGGTCATGTGCTGAGGAACGTAGTAGGTTTCGTAGAATGCCCGAACGTCCTGGCGGGAAAGGTTTTGCATGTCGCTTAGATGTCCCAGAACCGGGTGGCCGTAGGGATGGGCCTTGTAGGCGATGCTGCAGAGCTCCTCGTACAGAAGGCCATACGGGTTGTTGTCAATCCACATGCGGCGTTCCTCAATGATAACGTCGCGCTCCTTGTACAGCTCCCGGAACACCGGGTTGGCCAGACGGTCCGATTCCATCGCACACCACAGCTCAAACCGGTTCGAGGGAAGGGTAAGGTAGTAGTTTGTGTAATCGCAGGAGGTAGAAGCATTAAGTCCACTGCCCCCGTTGCGCTCGTATATCTCCGAAAGCTCACCCTGTACAACGTAAGCGGACGCCTCCTCCTGCTTCTGTTTGAACCCGGCATAAAGACCGGCAAGCCTGGCGGAATCAGCGTCTTCCCGTTCGGCTCGATGATAAGCCATAAATGCCGCATCAAGTTTCTCGAGCGCCTTGCATTCCGCCTTGTAGTTGGTGGTAGCGATAGTATGCGTTCCCTTGAACGCCAAGTGCTCCAGGAAGTGAGCAAGACCTGTTTTGTTGGTTACCTCGTTGACCGAGCCTACCTTGACCATTATCACCATGCTCACCAGAGGAGCCTCGTGCCGTTCAAAGATCAGAAAACGCATGCCGTTTTCGAGCTGGTACTCGACCACGCGCTCCTGGAACTCGGTGTAGGTGCCGGCAAAACCTGCAAGGGGAATCAATCCTGCAAGGATTGCAAAAAAAATCTTCGGCCATATCTTCATTACGCCTCCTTTGATTTTATCTCATGATGATAACCGGAATTCGGTAATTGTAAAGCTCCCGGCAGTTAAGAAAAAAAGGTAGGGGCACGGCATGCCGTGCCCCTACGGTAAGTTTAGCACAGAACCTTATCCCTAACACTCATCTTAGCGTCACGAGAATTCCCGTGTTTTCGGCATTTTCAGATACCCTCCCAGGATGCAGGAATTACCGGTAGAGAGGGGGTTGACTTTTCGACTGTAACATATATATTACACCTATGAATAAAAGAAGTGGAGCCAAAATCTCACTGCCTCCCGGCTTTACGAAAGTCGCCAAGCTCGGCCAGGGTTCCGGAAGCCTCGTGTGGCAGGTAAAGGAGGATAGAACCAGCAAGAAGTCGGCCTTAAAACTTTCCACAGAGTATGACCCGGCACACAGGCTGCAGCGGGAGTTTGCCATTCTAAAACGGCTGGATATTCCAGGGGTACTGAAGGTAGGAGAATTCGGGGAGCATGAGGGACGCGAGTATTTCACCATGGAATTCATCAAGGGCAAGCCTTTTACCAATTTCATGCACGAGTTGCGCGACGATGAAGGGTTCGTTGAAATCCTCCTGCAGGTTCTGCGCAAAACGACGAACATACTTTCCGTTCTGCACAGCCAGGGCATAATCCACGCCGACATAAAACCGGCCAATCTGCTGGTGAGGAAAGACGGCGAGCCTGTTGTACTCGATTTCGGCTTTGCCGAGGATTATCTTCTCACTCACGAATCAGAACCCCGGGGAACCCTCGATTACGTAGCGCCCGAGCTTCTCGCCGGCGAACGCATCAGCCCGGCTGCTGACGTATATTCACTCGGCGCGATGTGTTATGAAGCTTTGAGCGGTAAAAGGTTGTACGCCAAAAAACCTGTCCGGGATCTCCTTGCCGCAAAGCTCAAAACCCCGCCCGCACTGGCTGGGAAGAGAGCAAACGTACCCGCACCGCTCGAGGAACTGGTTTTCAGGATGCTGCAGCCCGATCCCGCCCTGCGCCCCTGTGCCGCAGAGGTTGCCGCTGCAATTGCAGGTTTGAGCAAAGGGGAACGAGCTGAATTAGAACCGGAACAAACTCCTGCGCCCAGGCTTTGCTTCGGAGGACGCGAGGAAGAAATCAAGCGCATCGAGGAATTGGTTTATGCAAAAAAAGGTGTCGTATTTCTGCAAGGGGAGCAAGGTGTCGGCAAGACCCGACTGCTGCGCGAGTTGCGATTCAGCGCCCTGGCAGGCAACCGCAGCGCACTGCTTGTCGAAGGCCGCGGCGCTCACCTCTCACTGGTAGAACGGCTTGCCGCCTCGCTCGGGCTTGCGCAGGAAAAGGAGCGCGCCGCGGAGAAGGAGCATCGCTACGAGAAGATATTCCAGGCAATCCGTCAGGCGGAATTTGACGCGGTGATGATCGACGTGTCCTGCGAGCTTTCGACCGATGAAGAGGCCTGTCTGGGCTATCTTGCGCGAGGATTCGACGGGAACACAGGCTTTGTCCTGGCCGGGGTCCCGGAACGAATCCACCCTGCCGCCGCAAAGGTAAGGCTTGCCCCGTTGAGTGAAGAGAATATTCTTGCCCTGGTTTCCAGAACCTTTGGGGGGCTGGATGCCAGGAACGCTCTTGCGGCAATCCTCGCCTCGCTGGGAAAAGGAAACCCCGGTCGCATGAATGAACTCCTGCAGCTATTGCACCATGAGCGCTGGCTTTATCGGAAAGAAGGCTGGGTATATAAACCCGATAAGGACAAGCAAATCCTCACCGGAGAGCTGGACCGCTGGCTATCCGGAAGTCTTGAAAGGCTGGATAGACGATCCAGACGTATCCTTTCTGCGCTTGCATTGGCACAATCGCCTCTGCCCGCCGAGGTGATCGCAAAGGTTCTTGCCGACCCCCAGACCACTTTGCTTATCTTAAAACTCACCAACCAGGGATTTACCCGATCATTGCTTCATCATGGCGTCTCCCATCATGAATTGCAGAATGACCTTATACGGAGCTACGTTCTTGCAGACCTTGCCGGCGAGGAAAAAACCGCTCTTTACCAAAAACTGGCCACTGTTCTTGAGGAATATGCGCTGAATCTCTGGGGCAAGGATTTGTCGAACTGGGACGATACCTGCCTGGTACTTCTTGCTGAGCTTTACTTCAAGGCGGAAGCGACAGAAAAGGCGCCGGGTTACTTAATTCCCGCGGGCAGGCGGCTTGCCCACACTTGCGACTTAAAAAAGGCTCAAGGGTTTTTCACAAATGTCCTTGAATGCAAATCCCGGCCCGAAGGAAAAAAAACGGCGCTTTCCAATCTGGGGCGCCTGGCCAATATCGAAAACAACCCGCTACAGGCGGAGGAGTTTTACTCCCGGGCTCTGCTTTTGGTTGAAGAAAACCCTGAGGAGAAGGCCAATTTCCTGCTGCTCATAGGGTTAGCCTATCAGACGACACGAGATTTTGACCGG
>JAUVJT010000131.1 GCA_030592225.1 Candidatus Stahliibacteriota bacterium
GGGCAGTTTCAGTGCCACGTCGCCCAGGCGAACCGGGTAATCGAAGAACTTTCCGTCAAGGTAGAGTCTGCTCTTGCGCGAACTCCAGATAAGTTCATCACCAAGGAGGTTTTTTAGGAAAGGCATCAGATAACGCGATGGGCTGTAGTAGCGATGCCCGCCCAGATCGTGGTAGTAGCCGTCCGGGGTACGCCGGGTGAGCGACAGGCCGCCGGGGATGGTGCGCTTTTCCAGAACTTCGGCGGACGCTCCCGCCCTGGCAGCGAGATGAGCAGCACCCAGCCCGGCCATTCCGCCGCCAAGCACGCATAAGAACGGCTTTCTACTCTCTGACATCTTTACTGACCTTTCTGCCGGATTTCTGCTTCCTCATTCGCCTGGAAACGATGCCTATCCCGGCCAGGCTCACCAGCAGCGGCTCCAGGGGAACCCTCATGCGGGGCGAGATGCCGAATCCCAAAAGCCCCAAAAAGTACAAACCGGTGATGAGGAAAAGGAGCATTGCCGGATCCCCAAACCCGCGCACGATATAGGCCCGCAGGCCTGCACCCAGTTTGAGGAGGTGATATAGCGAGTAGGCAAGAAAGATTATAAATACGGCCAGACCAAAGTAGTGCAGCCTTTCGTCCCACGCTATTTTGAGCGCAGGAAAGACCCGTCCCCTCATAACCTCCACCATAACGCTTTGAGCCACACCGGGCGTCGGCAGGTTATCGGGCCCACGAAAGTAGAACCCCATATCGCTCATGGGCAAGGGATAGACCAGCGTGGCCAGCCCACCCATAAATAGTGTGCCGATATAGGGCAAGGGATGTTTGAGGAGATAGCGTCTTGCCGCCTTTCCGTAGCGCCGGTAATAACCCGCCTCGTTAAAATCGGTTCTGCCCTGCGTGCCTTCCAACTCCAACTGCAACTGAGCCTCGTCCCTGGGAATACCCTCCAGCCCCGCCTTCAAGGGAGCGGCATGGAAGCGCAGAAGGTTCACGTCCGAGATGGTGGTGTAGAAATACTCGCCGAAAATAACCTTGTTCCTGATAACCCAGGGAGTAATAAAGGCCAACTGTATGCCCAGGATAACCGCCCACTGCGCCAGCTTGCGCCATTTGAACCGCGAGAGGAACACGTATATAAGCAGGGGGGCAGCGAAGTAAATCACTATAGGGCGAACCAGGGTCGAGATACCGAGAAGCATTCCAGATACCACGGCCAGACCGAAACGTTCCTTCTTGAAACATTTTATGAGGGTGATAAGGAGGGACACCAATAGAAGGGTAAACAGGGTCTCGGTGGTAAGGATAGCACAGAACATGATCATATTGAGGTCTGCGATAAAGAGTACGCCCATCCACAGACACGACTTATCTCCGAATCTCTTCTTTAGAAACCGGTACAGCATGGCAAGGACGATAAGGTTGAGGATTATCTGGACAAATATTACCGCCTGCTTACAACGACCGGTAAGGGCGTATATCGCGGTAAGGAACGCAGGATAACCCGGCGTTATGGTGGAATTGGGCTTGTACGGAGGATGGAAACTTACGCTGTATCCCTTACCGTCCAGGATGTGGTGGGCAAGAAGATTGTAGGATACCGCATCGTAACACGAAGCGGTGCGCGACATATCTGCAAAAACTGGAATTGCCACCGCAAGCCTTATCAGCAATCCGCCTGCCAGAAGCACCAGCAGGGTCTTATCAATATTGATGCTGCGTTTCATGCGTCAATTTAAGTAAAGATGTTATCAAGTTTTGCTCCGTCCGGTGGTTTCTTTTTTAGAATCCTTCTTGCGAGCCTTGAGACAGAATCCGATGCCTGCAAGCCCGACCAGCAGCGGCTCAACCGGAACCCGCAGGCGCGGCACGATGGCCAACCCCATCAACCCAAGTAAGTAGATGCCGGTAATTAAAAACAGGAGCGGCACCGGAGCCTTTAAACCTCCTATGATATAGGCGCGCAGACCCAAACCCAGTTTGGCTAAATGGAACAAGCCGTAGATAAGAAACAGCAGCGCCGTAAAGGTTCCATAGTAACTCAGCCGCTCTTGCCAAAACGTCTTAGCCACGTGAATTATACGACCTTTTGAAAGCTCTGCAAGCATCTGTACCATTATGCTTCCCTGGGGAGGGGGTTTATGTCCGCCGAAATAGTTCCCCACCTCGTGGGAGGACAAAGGGGAGCACAGGGTGCCCACACCGCCGATAACCGAGGCCCCGACGTAGCGCAGGGGATGTTTGATAAGGTAGCGTCTCGCCTGCGCCCCGATAAGCTTAAAGTACCGGGCGTCATTGTCCCAGGTCTTGCCTTCCAAAGCCTCTTGCCTGAGCGCCTGGGCCGCCTCCTCGCGCGGGATACCCTCAATTCCGGCCTTGAGCGGAGCAGCATGGTAGCGCGCAAGGTTCATAGCCGATACGGTGGAATAGAACGTCTCGCCGAAGATTATGCGGTTGCGTATGACCCAGGGAGCGATCAAAACGAGTTGAAGGAAAACGATTATTCCCCAATTGACGAGCTTGCGCCACTTAAAGCGCCACAGGAGGATAAAAACCAGCAGGGGGATGCCGAAGTAGAGGACTACGGGACGAACAAGGGTTGCCGCCCCGAGCAATAAACCCGCGCCAATCACCTCAGGCCAGCAGAACCTGTTCCGCTCGAATCCTTTGATTGCAAGGATAAGCGCGGGGATGAAAAGAAAGGTGAAGAGTGTCTCAGTGGTAATCTGGTTGGTAAAAAGAGCCAGGTTAAGTTCCAGGATGAAAAGGATACCGGCAAACAAAGCAGGGCGCTCACCGAATCGGTGCCTGATGAATTGGTAAAGCATGGTAAGCAGGACAAGATTGAGCACGAGCTGGATGAGTACGACAGCGATGCGTGAGCCGCTCGAAACAGCGTAGACAGCGGCGAGAAAGAAAGGATACCCCGGGGTCACCGTGGTCTCAAGCACGTAGGGTGAAGCCCGGCTCATGCTGAACCCGTTACCGGCAAGCAGGTTGCGGGCTATGCTGTCGTAAGTGCGGGCGTCGGTACAGACCATGGCGCGGGAGGGATCAATGAAAACCGGCACGCTGAACACGAGCCTTGCAATCAAGCACGCGCCCAGAAGCATGAGCAGCTTTTTGTTCGCAGCGAGTTTCACGTACTACGTACCTGCGGTGACGTTGAAAGGACTGCGGGAGCTAAAGGAAAGATGTTACCGGTCCCGTTCAGGTTCTTCTGTCTCTTCAGTATCTTCGGTCTGTGCCATGCCGGCAAGATACTCGCCGGCAGCCGTGGAGAAAACCCCTGGGGGGTCAATCTTGATAACCGCCTCGAAATCGCTTATGGCTGCCGCACTCTCGCCTGCCTGGAGCCTGGCCTTCCCTCGTTCCAGATAGGCCTCAGCCAAAGTCACCCTGACGGATTCATTTTCCGGTTCCAGGGCATAAGCCTCTTGGCAATCATCCACCGCTGCGTCGTATTGTTTCTGGTCGAGATACACCCTGCCGCGATTGACGTACGCCCTGCCAAGAGCCGAGTCAAGCAGCAGCGCCTCGGTGTAGTCGGCCTCGGCACGCACCAGATTACCGGCCCGGTAATGGGCGCGCCCCCTGTTATTGTACGCCAGGGCGTAGTCTGGCTTGAGTTCAATGGCACGGGTGTAGTCGGCCACGGCCTCATCAAAACGCCCGGCACCGGCATACAGCGCCCCGCGATTGTTGTAGGCCAGAGCCGATGTGGGGTCAAGCTCTATGGCCTTGCCGTAGAATTCCAACGCGTCGTCAATAAACCCGGCGTACTCCGAACACAGAGCAAGGTTAAGATATACCTGGGAATTGGTAGAATCAATATGAACAGCCTTGGCGTATACAACTCGTGCCTGCCGGTAGTTTTCCTTTTTGAAGTAGACGTTGCCCAGATTATTGTAGTAGTCGGCACGGGTAGAATCCAGCCTTATGGCCTGCTCGAAATCAAGCCTTGCCTGATCTAATGCGTTCATGTGGGTGTAGGTGGTGGCGCGATTGTGGTAGTAGACAGAATTACTGGGAGAACGTTCAATCGCTTTGCTGAACGCATCAGCGGCAGTCTCGTATTCGGCGAGCGCATCACAGGCCAGACCCATGCGATTGAAATATTCGGCCTTGTCAGGCTTCTTATTTGTATATTCGGCGTACAGCTCCACCGCCCTGGCGTAATCACCCGCCTCCAGAGCCGCATCCGCATCACGGATAAGCGCGGGGGTGCACCCCAATAGCACGGCAAAGAGAGTTGAGAGAACTACGGCCTGCCATAACTTTCTCACAATTGACCTCCGGGATTTCATTACAATAGCTTGCATTACAATAATCATACCCGAAGTTCAGGTAAGTGTCAACTTTTCTCAAGGCTGAATCGCCCCTTGACAAGATTTCAAAGCTGACTAGTATCTATGTAGATGTCTCTTAAAAAAAACAGAATGTAGAGGCAACCGTACTCGTTGTAAACCAAGTTAAGGAGGAATAATGGGTCTATCCAAAAAGTTGCCACTACTTGTGGCATCAATCTTTCTTGTCCTATCCCTAAGCTGCACAGGCAACAACCCACCGTTGGTTCCGTCAAACCCGCAGCCGAGCGACGGTGCTACCGGCCAGCCGGGGAGCCTGACGCTTCGCTGGAGCGGAGGGGATCCCGATCCGGAGCTTCCCTATTATGACGTTTATCTGGGAACCACAGATCCACCACCCATTAGAGAGGCAAACCTACTGGAAAGATACTGCGAGATCGCCGATCTTGACTCCAACACCACCCACTACTGGATGATAGTTGCCCAGGATGAGCACGGCGACACCGCCGCCGGCCCTGTGTGGTCATTTTCCACCACAATAGGCGATTCCTACGAACCCAACAACTGGTTCGACGAAGCCTTTGGCCCGCTGGATTTCGATGTCCCCTACCAGTCCTTCATCTCCGATCGGCACGATGTGGATTTCTTCTACTTCACCCCTGCCGTCAACGGCACCGCAACCATCGAGCTCACCAACCTGCCCGCCGATTATGACCTCTATCTCTGCGATGAATCCGAAAACCTGCTACGTTTTTCCGAAAACGGCAAGCTGGAGGACGAGCGCATAATCCATTACGTCACCGCGTGGGATAAGTACTACGTTATCATAAAACCTTGCGAGTCTTGCGACTCGAACGATCCCTATACCCTCCAGATCAATTTCGACCCCAGCCCCACCGACACCTACGAACCCAACAACTGGTTCAACACCGCTTACGGCCCTCTGGATTTCGCTGAGACCTACGAATCTTATATCTGGAACTGGGACGACGAGTACGATTTTTACTACTTCATCCCCGATACCAGCGGCATGGTCAATATCCATCTTTACAGCCTGCCGGGAGATTACGATCTGGCGCTTTTCGACCAGAACCAGGAGGAGCTTGCCTCCTCTTGGAATTCAGGCACCAGCGATGAAGTAATACGCTATTATCTCAACGGCGCCGAACTCTACTACGCAGTGATAATACCGGATGACGATCCCGATTCCACCGATTCCTACCTCCTTATGGTCGATTACGACACCGCACAAGCCCAAGACTCTTACGAGCCGAACGACTCCTTCGATGAGGCTTACGGCCCACTTGATTTTGAGATGACCTACGAGTCATGGATATCAACCTGGGATGACGTTGACTTCTACTACTTTGTTCCCGCAAGCGATGGCTGGATAGGGATCTACCTCTACAGCATCCCTCCATACACAGATTACGACCTCTACGTTTACGATTCCTGGTATGATCTAATAGATATCTCCGACAACGAAGGTAATTATGATGAGTGGATAGAATTCTACGCCTCGGTTTCCGAAACCTACTACGTGGTTGTGGAGCCTTTCGAAGGATACGATGCCGTTGACTCCTACTACCTGGAGCTCTATTATTCCGGAGCAGCTCAATCATGGAGGCCTACGCAAAAGGGAAAAGGAAAACTAAAAATCGATTAAAGGATAGAGATATAATCTCTACCCAAGGTGAAAACCTTAAGGAGAAGCCACATGAA
>JAUVJT010000092.1 GCA_030592225.1 Candidatus Stahliibacteriota bacterium
AAATGGAGTTCCTCCGCCGGTAAAGAACTGGGGCAGGAATTCCACGTATTGCAGACGAAGTGTGTGCACAAAAGCTCCCAGGGCGCTCATCGCCAGATTGTAGGCATGTCCGACTATGAGTACGATGGTTATGAGGATGACGGATAGCACAGGAATGCCGTCGAGCATCCAGGCTATCTCGTTAAAGGCCATGGCAATGCCTGCGGTAACCATACCCAGCGCCATTAGACGTACGTAGGAAAGGATTATCCCCAGCACTCCGGTGGTGTGGGAATATACGTTGTAGGCTCCCCACATGATGCGTCCACCCCAGCCTTTAAGAACGGACAGCGAGAATACGAGGTTGAAAATAAATACCACGGCAAGGAAAAGATTGCTGCCCGTTATTCCGGTTACGTAAAGAACGATTGCCGCGACCCCCAGTATCCCGAATACAATTCCGCCGACCTTTAAGGTTTTCTCGCTGAGTCCTTTGAAAACGGTATACAACCACAAGGCAGCAACGGTTCCCAGCAGGACTCCCTTGAGCAGTATGCCGGGCAGGGGAATAAGTCCGGCTCCCTTGGCTGCGGCCAGAAGTGCGGCGGTCATTGCCGCCCACAAAAGAATGGCGCTGGTAGGCGACGTGGATGAGGGACGATTGGATAGCACAAGGCTAACACCCAGGCTGGCGATGATTACTATAAGGATGGGTAGTCCTGACCAGGCGGGCAGAACGCCCATTGCAGCAGCAATCATCGATGGTATCCCCAGGTAGATGAGGAACCACGGAAGCACCTCGAACAGGGCATGGCCGTAGCGTTTGGTTCGCAGGCCGTCAACCACCGCGATGCCCATTCCGAACATCATCTGGAAGAAACCCGCTCCCAGGGATATATAGAAGAAAGGCATGGGGTCCTTTAAGGGATCGAACCACGTAAGCACGTTGCGCAACTCCACAAACCAGGATATGGCAAGCTTTTCGTGGATATTCCCGAACCATGAGCCGGTGGCCGCGCCGGTGAAGATGGTTAGCACTCCTCCATAGAACAGTATCCACACCAGGTCGTTGCGGATTTTCTTACCCCAGATGAGGTATGCAGTCACCGCGGTAATGATCAGGCCGTAGCCGGCATCGGTAAGGCACATGGCGAAGAAAAGCGCAAAGAAGGGAGCCATGAATGGCGTGGGGTCAGCTTCGCGGCCGTCAGGGGTGCCGTAAAGATTCATAATCATCTCAAACGGCTTCACCACCGGGGAGTTTTGCAGCGCTACCGGAGGCTTCTCCTTTTTGCGGGGCTTGGTTGATACTACCTCGCTTGCCGGGAAACTAGCCACTATCTCTTTAAGTCTCTTCGTGTCATCGGAACGTACCCAGCCTTCAAGAAAGGCCGCCTGCTCGCTTGCCAATAGCTTGGGGTATTGCTCCTTTAAGGTCTGTTCGTTTTCGTAATGGTCAAGAGCAGTTTCCAGTCCCTTGATTTCGGCGCTCATCTGCTTTGCCTTGCGGAAGACATCTTCCCTTTCGGTCGCTATGCGCTCAACCCTTTTTTCCCTTGTCTGGATTTCCTTTCTGGGAATGGCGTTAAAATCTGCCAGCTGAATCATCTTGACGCCGGCTGCCTTGAGCGTATCTTCTGCCGCTTGTGTTTCGTCCTTAGGGAACAGAGCCACCGCGTATTCGGTTTCGGCTTCCTGATTTACGGTTTGGATGTTGGCAGTCAGGGTTTTGAAGGCTCCTGCCAGGGCTTGTTTTTCTTCCCGGCTGGATATGAATATGAAGCGGGCGTCTGTGTGTTTCAGGGAGATATACTCAACCGGTGGATGTTTTAACGATACCCATGGAGCGAGCAGCTCAAGCTCTCCGTGCAGGCGACGTTCTTCGGTATCAAGGCTTGCGGTATGCTCGCTTAGTTTTCTGACCTCTTCCAGTCTGTTGTCTAAATCAAGCTCGGCAACCCTGCGGCGGAACTCAGAGGCGGGCAGGGAAGGTTTGGGAGCAAACAGTCCCCCTTTTGATTTCTCCGCGTATGCTGAAAGGAAGCTGATTGCCTGATTGAGCCGGGCAAGGGTTTGCTTAAGCTCGGCGTCTGGGCATCGGGGAAGCGAGGGCTGTGTTTTTTTCTCATCATCACTTTTGAACTCGGAGATATGAAGAATGCCCTCTTCCTGCAGTCTGCGCAGCAGGGCATCTCGTTCGTCCCGATGGGTTGCGATGAGAACTTTTTCTACCCTGGCAGTTGCCAAAACTCAACCTTTCTCAGAAAAGTCTAGCCTTGTTCCCACAGGTCGCGCGCCTTTTTTTTGGCGTGGTCTGCGGCCTTGTCAATCTTGGGGCCGGCTTTTTTGCGCAAGGCCGCCGCTTGTTTTTTTGCCGCGGCGTGTATTTTTTCAGCTTCCTTGTCTGCCTGCAGGCGGGTGCGTTCCCTGGTACTGGCCAGGGTTTTTTCCCGTTCGGCGAGTAGTTTCTGATTATCTTTGTCGTGGCGCGCCGTTAATTCAGATAGTTCCTTGCGGGTATTTTCTTCTGCATCCGCGACCATCCTGGCCGCTTTCTTTTCGGCTTGTCTGATTTCCTTTAACAGATCCTGTTTCAAGGTCAACTCCTGCGCGAATTATACGGGGCGGTTCATTGGTGTCAAGCTGACAGGTGTTTGTCTTCTCCCTATCCTTTTTAAAAGAGGGTGCTGAAGTCTTACGGGAACTGAGATAACCGAGTGTCATTTCGAGAGCAGTGGGGTTGTGGACGGCTTTAGTCTTATGGGTCTTATGTCCTTTAGGTTCCCGGAGCGCAAGCTCCGAATGATTATGGAAATGCCCCTCAAGAGTACGGGACGGGTGTTACGGGGGTGTTATGTCCTTAGAAACCAGGAACGCATGTTCCTGGATATAGTGAAAATACCCCGGAGGGGTACGGGACGGGTGTTACGGGGGTGTTATGTCCTTAGAAACCAGGAACGCATGTTCCTGGATATAGTGAAAATACCCCGGAGGGGTACGGGTTGACGTTCGAGGTGTTTATCCGTATCATTATCAAAAGAAAGCATCATTGCTGAAATTAATCGTCCAGGCCAAGGAGGTCATTTTGAAGAAAACCGTACTTCTCGTTCTTACGGCGGCTCTCATAGCGGGGCTGGCTTTTTGCGGGAATAAGAAAGGAGACAACGTGAATGAGGCACCGCCTGTCGAGCCGGGAGAATTCGGCATTACAAGAACCGTCTGGGACAGCACGGTTACTCCCCAACTGCGGGTGAATCTTGCAGGCAAGGTCAAGGACGTTGACATCGAACTTGCCGGAGACGAGATCGCAACCCTGGAAACCAGCAAAGGGTCTTTTCAGGTTGAGCTATACTCTAACGACGCGCCCAACACGGTTAAGAATTTCATCCGGCTGGCCGAATCAGGTTTCTACGACGGGCTTATTTTTCACCGTTACGAACCCGGTTTTGTGGTTCAGGGCGGCGATCCTCTGGGCAGGGGTTCAGGCAATCCCGGCTATAATATCCCGTTCGAGGCCAACGATCGCAAGCACGAAAAAGGCGCTGTCGGTATGGCTCGTAGTGAGGAACTCAATTCGGCAGGCTGTCAGTTTTACTTCTGTCTTGCACCCCAGCCTGGACTTGACGGCAACTACGTGGTCTTTGCCAAGGTTGCCGGCGACGGCATGGATGTGGTCAACCAGCTGCGCTTGGGAGACGTTATCGTCAAGATTACTGTCACTCATGGCGTTCCACAAGAGCCGGTCGCAGAATAGATGAAGAGCGCCAGATTTCTCCCTTTAGTCCTGATAATAGCGCTAACCCTTGCGTGTACAAAGATTATGAAACGTACGTCAAAGACGCATGGCCTCGACGCCAAGGAACGTGTGGTCCTGGCCTTGCAGGTGAAAGACAATCCTGTTGAACTCACCGGCAACGAGAAAGCTCACATTAAAACCAACGAGGGCGACTTTGTCATAGAGCTTTACTCCAACGACGCGCCCAACACGGTTCGCAATTTCATTCGCCTGGCTGATGCCGGATTCTACGACGGACTTATCTGGCACCGCTACGTTGGCGGCTTTGTTGTTCAGGGCGGCGATCCTTTGGGCAACGGGGCAGGCAGTTCAGGCTATACCATAGACTATGAGGAAAGCGGCCGCTCGCACATCAAGGGCGCTGTGGGCATGGCGCGCAGTGCTGACCGAAACTCGGCGTCGTGCCAGTTCTACGTCTGTCTTGAGGCGGCGTCGCATCTGGATGGAAACTACTGTATATTCGGCAAGGTAATCAAAGGCATGGACGTGGTGTCCAAGCTCCGCATAGACGATACCATTGACCGCATCACCATTACGCATTAACTGATCCACTGGACAAAAGATTAAGGGCGCGCACAAGCGCGCCCTAGGATTTTTAATCGATCTGCAACATTTAAGAGTAGTGCGAATCTTTAGATTCGCTAGCGAGGCTGAAGCCTCGCGCTACATGCCTTGACACGTCCCGCTTTTTGTTTACAATTACAGCATGAATGAAAAGGATAAAGATTCGATATATCCAAGTGAGAAAGTAGTTCTTGAAGAATTGCGACTGAAAAGAGCGTTTCAGTTGAAAACAATTGAGGACCTTGACAAAAAAATTGCGACAGTTTTTGGAATAAATGGGGTAGTTTTTTCGGTTTTATTAACTGGAATAGGTATCAGGAGTGAGAGTATTCTATATCCACCTCAATCCTTGATATTACTTGTGTTTGTATTAGTTGCTGTTCTTTTTCTAAGTTTTTTCTTTTCTGTATTAGCATTTCTACCTCGTTATTACAGATTCGATCCTTCGGCGGATACGCTTGTTGGGGACTATTTGAACAGGCTACCTCAGACACCAGAAGTGGAATCTAAAACGGGTTCAGTGGCACAGATTTGCGCAGATATGGAAGATGCTTATAAGGAGAACAAAAGAATTTTAGACAAGAAATCCTTGTTTATGAAAGTATCGCTGATATTGATTTTAGTTGGCTTTTTGATAGCTGCCGTAGTATTAGTGTTAATCTTTTAAGGAGGTTACATGTGTCCAGATGATGAACCCAAGGAGAAACCTCAATCGACACCACCTCGTCCTCAACCGAATCTTGGGTCACAGGAGTACCTGCAGGAGCAGGCTCCACCACCCAAGAACAAGAAAGTGATAAAGGAGTAAGTATCTAGAAATTTCAAGATTGGTAAATGGGATTATACTTCAATACATCCGGCCCATAGCCTGTTAAAAACTCACATACGCGGCCAGGCCCGGGGAGAGACAGCGCAAGCTTTTAAGAATTCGTCCATGTCGGTATCGGTGCGGATGCCCAGTCGGGTAAGGGCAAAGTCATATTTGACAGGGTCGTCAGGAGCTATTTGGCGGAACGCTGCTGTAATCTCCAGCGCAGTCTTAAGGTTGGCCTGCTTGCGGTCGGTCAGCCCAAGTGCCAGGCCGATGCGGTGCATGTGAACATCAATCGGGGCTATCAGTTTGGCAGGGGAGACGTGGTTCCAGCCGCCGGGATCCACTGCATCAGAGCGAACCATCCAGCGCAGAAACAGGTTCAGCCGTTTGGATGCGCCACCTCGCTCTGGATGCGGGAGAAGGTGTTTGTACCCGTGAGTCTGTAATGATTCCTCGATTCCTGTAAAGCCTTTGAGTTTGTCTACAAACCTCTCAAGAGTAGGTAAAACCGTCTTATCACTTTTACTGAACCCTTTAAGAAAACCCTCCTGGAGCGAACCGTACTTCTCAATCATCCGTTTTATCCCCCACAGCATCTGAGCCAGATAGTTTCCTTTTGTGAAGCGGTGCTTGAAATCTACAAATATCTCTTTAATCTCCGGCAGCTTCTTATCCATCAGAAACTTATATGGAGATTTGCCCATCGGTTCCAGTGCTCTGCCAACACTTACCAGTATCTGTTTCACTGCGCCGTAGGCCAGAGCGGAGGCCACCATACCTGCTATCTCACGATCCCGGATGTCGGGGTAATCATAAAGAAACTGCAACGGGTCAGGCGAAACGTATTCCCTTTTGTTGTAACGGGAGTAAAGGACTTCCAGTTGGGGGATTATGGATTTGAGTGACTAGGGGCAAGGCATGCCTTGCCCCTACTGTTCCACTTTCAGAATCATATTAACTGGCGGGCCGACCTGAAGGTCGGCCCCTACGAGAACTAAATCGAAGATACATTCTTGCGTTTCCTCAGGAATGCAGCAACCTCAGCCGCATGATATGACGAGCGCATCAGGGGCGCGCACGGTGCGGAAAGGAAACCCATGTCCAACGCTCGTTTCTCATACTCCTTGAACCGCTCAGGGGTGACGAAGCGGTCAACCTCCATATGTTTGCGTGTGGGCTGCAAATACTGACCGATGGTCAGAATATCCACTCCGACCTCTCTCATATCTTTCATGGCTGTATACACCTCGTTATCTCGCTCGCCCAGACCCACCATGATGCCTGATTTGGTTACCCCGTCCGGGGCAATCTCCTTGAGAACCCGCAGCACATCCAACGATAAGCGATAGCCGGCTCTTCTATCCCTGACGTGCGGAGTTAACCGCTCCACCGTTTCCAGATTGTGGGCGACGACGTCGGGATGGGCGTCTATTATCTTTCGTAGTAGTGAGGGCGCAACATGTTGCGCCCCTACGGGTGAGGGGGGGGCGAAGTCGGGAATCAACGGCTCAACCAGCACGTTCGCGTCGCGTTCCTTTATCAACCGGATAGTCCGGGCAAAATGCGCTGCCCCGCCGTCTGCAAGATCGTCCCGGTCAACCGAGGTCAGCACCACGTACTTTAACCCCATCCTCTGCACGGCCTCGGCAACCCGTTCCGGTTCTGTCCGGTCAATGTAACCCTTTGGATTACCTGTGGTTACCGCGCAGAACCTGCATCCTCTTGTGCACACATCTCCCAGAATCATGATGGTAGCGGTTCTGCGCCCCCAGCAATCGGCGATATTCGGGCAATGGGCTGATCGGCATACGGAGCGCAAGTTCAGATCTTTCAATATCTTATCCACGTCCTTGTACTCGCCCTGGCCGGGCAGGCGAATCTTCAGCCAGTTAGGTTTACGCTTAATACCTTCGCTCATTTAAAAATCCTCCATCCGCTTGACCTCAAAATCCATCTGGAAAACATGCCCAAAAGCTTGACAAATACTGGACTTAACCTGGTCAAAAGATGGACAAGACCCCAGCAGTTTCTCCATAGACGTAACCCCCTTGTCTTGTAACCCGCAGGGGACAATCATGCTGAACATATCCAAATCAGTAGACACGTTCAGTGCGAATCCGTGGAAGCTGACCCATTTCTTGACCGCAATGCCGATTGCGCACAGCTTGTCGCTATCCACCCACACCCCGATCGGCGCCCCCCTCGCCCCCCTATCTAACTCCATTGAGCCTTGAGTCTTGATATTAAATCTGCCAACGGCCAGCACAATCGAGTCCTCCACCTTTCTGACAAACGGTCTGATGCCGGCCAGGCCCTGTTTAACGTGAAAGATAGGATACCCCACCAACTGGCCCGGGCCGTGATAGGTAAAGTCGCCGCCCCGCTCCACCGCGTGCAAATCCACCCCTTTTTTCCTCAACTCCGTCTTATCATGCAACAGATTCTCATCGGAGGCCGACTTGCCCCGGGTTATCACGTGCTCGTGCTCAACCAATATCAAGGTATTGGGAATCTCATCGGCCACCCGCATCCGCCATAATTTTAATTGAATATCCCAGGCGGGTTGGTAGCGCATTCGGCCCAGGTCAAGAAAAAATCCAGCATTCACAGCACAGATTCTAGTCACCTAAACAAGTATGTCAACTAAGCACAAAAGTATACCCGTAGTTATCCTTTTGTACTACCAGGTGATACCTCAGGCAGGATGGCGAGACGGTTCTCGCTGTAAGTCTCATAATTCCCACGGTTATGGCTCAGGAGTTTCCAGGTTCGGTTGGCACGGTTCTTGCTGTCTAATAAGATAGATAAGAATGGGTTATAGAGGACTGGAGGTAGACATGACTTGGTTACTGCTTTTAGCGACCATTAATTCTGCAGGAGGCATTGAGGCAGAGTTGCCCGCCCAGGAATGGGTAACAATTGAGGTAAGCGAACAGGTTTTTCTGGCTGAGGTCGTTGACACTGAAGAGGCTGTGGGAAGGCAGGATGTTTCTGCCGATTGGCTGGACGTGTATCCTCAGCCTGCTCGCGAGGTGCTGTTTGTAGCAATGAACTACTCGTTTGGGGAAGACGTTCAGGTCGAGCTTTTCGATGTGCTGGGCTGAAGGGTTCACCGCGAGGTGTTCAGTGGCCCGCGCACGGCGATTGACGTCTCGCAATTTACCCGTGGTGTGTATTTCTTCTCCGCCCGCATAGGGGACGCCCAGCGCCTGATACGGAAGATTATACTTAATTAG
>JAUVJT010000185.1 GCA_030592225.1 Candidatus Stahliibacteriota bacterium
GAAGTACTCCCTCGATGCCCTCACCGCCTCGGCTCATTTCAGAGAAAGTGTTGATACCGCAAGCGCCGGGCTCCGGTACGATTCTTCGTTCACGCAGAACTATTCCGTGTCATATTCCATAAAGCCCGATCTTTACTTTACAATCTTTAAGAAGGAAAAAATCAGGTACTTTCCCAGTTCAATACAGCTCTCCTCGAATTTTGACGAGAGCTACTCAAGATCCATCTATCAGTATACGTTGTATGATTCGGTATCCCACGTATCCAAATCCCAAAACGCATCCCTTTCCTGGCGAGCAAGCACCTCTTTTCCCATCATCAAATACGTTCCCTTTAATGCTTCCTACAACGAAACAAGGGCGTTGAGCAGGGATGTGATAAACAGAACGCAAGTAACGTTTGACACCCTTTTGAATTCTGATTTCGCACTGCGCACCCTCTCGCTTTCCAGCGGTATTACGAGCATAAACCTTAAATCCTTCGGCAGGCCGTCGGTTTCGGTGTCCAGTTCGTTTACCCAGGATCGATCCGAAAACGTATACAAACAATTGCTGTCGTATGGCAATTCTGCCGACTCAATCGGAACACCACAAGTTGCCGATATGAACAATAACAGCAGCATAACCTTTGCCTGGCGCGGGTTTAACCCCAACGGGCTTATTACCAAGACCAAGAGCAAAACCGAGAAAGACTTAAGGGATTTGAGGAAAGAACTCAAGGAAGCCGAAAGAGACTCCGTGTCCCAGGCCCCGGAACCACCGTCAGATTCGGAATCTGCCGACACCATGCCCGGCGACACTTTACCTGCCGATACCCTGCCTGTCGACAACTTGCCTGCCGACACTCTGCCTACCGACAGCCTGCCTTCCGATTCTATCCCTGCCGAGCCGGAGGTAATCCTTACCGCCGAAGAGGAGTTCTACGAGCGAAGGTTAACCCAACTCAAGACATTGGGGGCGATAACCGGAGCGTTTATGCCGGTGGGGGCAGAGGTCACGTTCGGTAAATCGGCCAGCCAGCCCAAGTATCTGGGGGATTTCGATTGGGCCGAGAACTGGGAATACATAATCGGGTTGGAAGATTCCATTGGTCTTCATAACGACGCCGACGACATCAGGTTCGACCCTGTGGTTAGTACGGTTTGGAACGAATCGTATAAGCTTAACGGCGGTCTCAAGCTATTTCAGGCGACCGCTTCGGGTAACGTTTCCTATAAGTATACGGAAACTAGTCAAGCCATGGGGGGGCCATCGTACAGCAGTTCCTGGACCCTGCCTTCGGTTTCAGTTACTTACGGCAATATAGGCAAGCTGCTGGAAAAGTGGGCCACCTCTTCTCAATTGCGCTCCGGCTTCACGCGAACGCTTACGGAAAGTGGTCACATAGAAGAAATAGATACAGTATTTGAAGTAGACACAGTATTTGATGATACCACTATCACAGTTTATGATCCACCTATGCAAAAGCGTGAGCCGGATAATATCACTACCAGTTATAACTTAACCCCATTGCTATCCTGGAACACTTCATGGAAGAATAAGATTAACACCGATTTATCGATCAACTACGGGGTCGCAATTACCGAAAATCTGTACGGCGCTCCAATTGATACAATATTCGACACCACAATTACCAAAGGAGGAGTGGCTTCAGTGAGCTATACCTTTAACAAACCATCGGGATTCAAGCTGCCTTTTCTTAAGCACGTCAAGTTCAAGAACGATCTTACCCTGGGCACTGCGTTCAACTACACCGAGAGCCTGAACAAAAATAGCAACCGGCATGAAGATCCTAATAATAAAAGCAGCCCCCTAAAGGAAATAAAGACCACAACCGTTTCAGGAAGTGTCAATGCCAAGTACACGTTCTCCGATGCATTTGACGGCGGCGCGAATTTCACGGTAAGCAACTTTACAAATTCGGACAAGACGGATATCAATCATACCGACTATGATTTTGACGTCTTCGTGGTATTCAGGTTTTAATCATGAAGAAGCTGTCTAGGGAAGCCATCGTACTCATCATACTGGGCGCTATCCTTCTGGTGGGGATTACAACGGGAGCGATTCGTCACGGCATCCGCTCCCGGATACAACTTCAGGCGGTAACTCGCGCGCCGTTGATGATTCCCCTCAATAGCGCAACCGTTGAGGACCTTTGTCGGCTGCCCGGCATCGGCACCGAATTGGCCTCGCGCATCATAACTTACCGGACAGAGCACGGCGATTTTACCCACCTCGACAGCCTCCTCAACGTTGAAGGCATCGGTCAGGTCAAGCTTAGCGAAATCAAACCTTACCTCCAGGTTCCCTGATGCCCAGGATAATGGCCATTGATCTGGGACGCAAGCGAGTAGGAGTAGCTCTCTCCGATGAGCAGGCGTTCATGTGCATTGACGCCCTGGCGTTTACCGTGCGCGACGACCGCGATCTCATCAGACAGATAGTAAAGTTGGTGGATGAGCGCGAGGTGGCCGAAATCGTGGTGGGGCATCCCATAAATCTTAACGGGGAGCGCACCGAGACCACGCGATGGGCTGAACGGATATACACGATCCTGAAGGAACGCTACCACTTTCCGGTAAACCTTCTTGACGAACGCATGACCACCGCACTTGCCGAACGCTTCGTGCCCCTGAAGGAACGCAAGCGAGACAAATCAAAGGTGGACGCGGTGGCCGCCTCCTTGCTTTTAGCCGACTATCTGAGGATGCGAGAAAACACTCCCCGTAACACTCCCCGTAACACTTCCCGTAACACTCGTAACACACCCCGTACCCCTTCAGGGCATTCTCACAATAAGCCGGAGCATACGCTCCGGTCGCAAGGAGATAACACCCGTAACACATCTGATGACCGGGACGAGCCTGATGCGTAAGGTTATATATATCGCTCTGGCTGGCATTCTGTTTTTCCTCCCAACGTGCAAAAGAAAACCTGTGGGCGAAGTAAAAGAGGTTATCTTTGAGGTCTATCCTGGCGAGTCAACCAAACAAATCGCGGCGAGACTCGATTCACTGGAGGTAATTACCCATTCCCGCAGATTCGTGACCCAGGCAAGGCTCAAGGGACTTGACCGCACCCTGCAAACAGGTGTTTATCGTCTGCACACATTTATGAACTCCGATTCGGTGCTTGTTGTTCTTGCTTCGGGCGCTATTGCCACCACCACCGTAACCATTCCGGAGGGGCTTACCCTTACGCAGGTTGCCGAGCGTCTTGCCAGGGCTGGGGTGGTTTCCCCTGACAGCTTTCTTGATTTTTCCAAAGACAAGCAACTGCTCTCCGAGTTCAACGTTCCTTTTGAATCTATCGAAGGGATGCTTTTTCCCGATACCTACAAGTTCCCGGTGGGCATCTCAACCGAGCGGGTAATCAAAATGATGCTGAACCGGTTCTTTGAGATAGCCGATCCTTACCTGCGGGACGCAGCGCTCGACACCCTGGTTATACTTGCCTCAATCGTGGAACGCGAGGCCTATCTTGATGAAGAACGAGCGGTTGTCGCCAGTGTATTCTGGAACAGGTTAAGAAAAGGAATGGCATTTGAAAGCTGCGCCACAATCGAGTACGTATTGCCGGAGCATAAAGAGCGCTTGACTTATGCCGATTTACGCATAGATTCACCGTACAATACGTATTTGCACGCAGGCTTGCCGCCCGGGCCCATATGTTCGCCGGGCAAGGCGTCCCTGGAGGCGGTTGCACGCCCCAGGCGAACGGAGTATCTCTACTTTGTGTCAAAGGGCGACGGCTCCCATCATTTCAGCAAGACCGCTGCAGAGCATGAACGGATGAGACGTAAGATTAATAACGCGAAGAACAAGTAGTTGCAGAAAGTACAATTAGTTAAGAAAGGAGCCTGAATGGGGCATAGAATATTGGCCGTAAACCCGGGGGGAGGCTCAACCAAGGTGGCTTGCTACGAAAATGACAAGGAATTGCACCGCGATAAGATCCGCCACCCGGCACAGGACATCGCTGTGTTCAAATCCACCCTTGCCCAGCTTGACTATCGGCGAGATGCAATAGACACGCTCCTTGCAGGCTGGAATGAAACCAGGGAGAATCTCTCCGCAGTGGTCGGACGCGGCGGGCCGTTCAAGCCCTTGATTTCAGGCACCTACGGCGTCAACGAGGTCATGCTTGCAGACATCCGTGAAGGTCGCGTGGCCGCTGACCATCCATCCAACCTTGGAGCATGATGCAGGCATATCTTTTAGCCGTAAAAAGAAAAGACCAAGGGAGATGATCAGAAATGCAAGTATGAAAAAAACCAGC
>JAUVJT010000024.1 GCA_030592225.1 Candidatus Stahliibacteriota bacterium
AGGCTTATTGAATTTGCAGAGCATCGTTATCAGTCTGACGACATGGATCACCTGTCAAATCGCCGCGTCAAAGGTATTGGAGAGCAGCTATATAACGTCTTCCGCCAGTCGCTTTTGCAGTTGGCTCAGAACGCAAAGGAACGCGCAAGTTTCATTGATGAGGAAAAGGCCACACCGTTAGAACTTCTTAACTCCCCGGTCGTATCCAACAGCGTGACTCGTTTCTTTACCACCGGCACCGTCTCACAGTTCATGGAACAGGTAAATCCCTTGGCCGAGCTTACTCACAAGCGCCGTTTGACCGCTCTCGGTCCTGGAGGGCTTACCAAGGAAACGGCAGGGTTCGAGGTTCGCGACGTTCACTACTCCCACTACGGACGCATATGTCCTATCGAAACTCCTGAGGGACAGAACATCGGTCTTATTACCTCCCTTGCCTACTATAGCAAGATAGACGAGTACGGTTTTATCAAGACCCCCTACGTGAAGGTCGAGGAAGGCCGGATTACCAATAAGATAGACTACCTCAACGCCGAGGCTGAAGAAAAGTTCACCATCGTTCCACCTGATGAACTTACCCTTGATAAGGATCGCCGGATCAAAGGTAAAGAGGTTCTTGCGCGCCTGAAGGGAGAGGTGGTTATGGTTCCGCCCTCAAAGGTAGATTACGCAACGTTCTCCCCGAAACAGATATTTGCACCATCTACGGCTCTGATTCCTTTTCTGGAACATGATGACGGCGACCGTGCCCTGATGGGATCGAACATGCAGCGTCAGGCCGTGCCGTTAATTGACCCGGAGGTGCCGTACGTGATGACCGGGATAGAAGAGACCGTTGCCCACAGATCCGAGTCAGTCATCGTGGCCGATGAACCCGGACGGGTTGCCTACGTTGATGTCAAAAGGATTCTCCTTGAGACTAAGAGCGGGATTCGAGAGTACCGTTTGCGCAACTTCCTGAAATCGAATCAGTATACCTGTATTCACTTTCGTCCTACGGTTAAACCGGGTGAACGTGTGAAACGCGGCCAGGTGTTGGCCGACGGCCCTTCCACCTCGCAAGGGTATCTTTCCCTGGGACGTAATATCCTGGTGGCCTTTATGCCCATGTGGGGGTATAACTACGAGGATGCCGTGGTTGTTTCCGAGCGTATCCTGGTAGAAGACAAGTTTACTTCCATTCAGGTTCTGGAGTACGAAATCCAGGCGCGCGAGACCCGGCTTGGTCCTGAGGAAATCACCAGAGACATACCCGGCGCTTCCGAATCCGACCTGGTCGATCTTGACGAGTTCGGTATCATACGTATCGGTGCAGAGGTTAAACCTGACGAGATACTCGTCGGTCGTATCACTCCTCGAGGCGATACTGAACTGACCCCTGAAGAACGTCTTCTCCGCGCCATCTTTGGCGAGAAGGCCACAAACGTTCGCGATACCTCCTTGCGCGTGAACCCCGGCGTTTTCGGCACAGTCATAGCATGCCGGATACTGACTCGCAACACGCAAGATCCCCTTGCCCATCGCGTGATAGAGGATCGCCGCAGCAGCATTGAGAAGCGTTTCGACGATCGCCGCGAACTGTTGATTGCTCAGCGGGATACCGAGTTGCGTCAGCTGCTTTCCGGCGAGAAGCTTACCGCTCCCTTGATTGACAAGCGCGGCAAGCAAGCTTTTGCAAAAGGTGAGATTTTAAGCGATTCGCTTATTGAAAACCTGCCTTTCGATAGACTGAAACTAGCCCAGGTTCAGGTTGGAAATAAGCAGAAGACCGAGAAGATTAACGAGCTTCTGAAACGGACTGCAAAGGCTCTTGCCGATCTGGAAGACGAACTGCGTACCCAGCTTGAGAATGCCTCCAGAGGCGACGATCTTGCACATGGCGTGCTTAAATCCCTGAAGATATACATCGCTCAGAAGCGCAATCTTTCGGTGGGCGATAAGATTTCAGGTCGTCACGGCAACAAGGGCGTGATCTCCAAGATTTTCCCGGTGGAAGATATGCCTTACTTGCCCGACGGCACCCCGGTGGATATAGTTCTTAATACCCTTGGTGTTCCATCGCGTATGAATATTGGACAGATTCTGGAAACCAACCTGGGGTATGCAGCTCATCTCCTTGGTTACAAGGCCGTCTGTCCCATCTTTGACAGCGCGACCATTGATGAGATTAAGGCTGAACTCAAAGAAGCCGGCCTGCCTGTTTCCGGCAAGGTCAACTTGCGCGACGGACGCACCGGAGAGGAGTTTGACGGCGAGATCACCGTGGGTTACATGTACATGATGAAGCTCATCCACATGGTAGACGACAAGATTCATGCTCGCTCTACCGGGACCTACTCGCTTATTACTCAGCAGCCTCTCGGTGGAAAGGCCCAGTTCGGCGGTCAGCGTTTCGGCGAGATGGAGGTTTGGGCACTGGAAGCTTACGGCGCCGCTCATACCCTGCAGGAGATGCTGACTATAAAGTCCGACGACGTGGAAGGACGTAATGCCCTCTACGAGGCGCTTATCAAGGGGAATAACCCCCCGCCCCCCAGGATGCCGGCAAGCTTTAACGTGCTTGTTAAGGAACTCCGGGGGTTGGGTCTCAATCTTATTCCCCTGAAGGAGAAGAAAGATGTCTCCAGATAGAGTCGAAGGTTGGGAATTTAACGCCCTCAGGATACAGATAGCCTCGCCCGAGGACATCCGCAGCTGGTCCATGGGAGAGGTCACCAAGGCTGAAACCATTAACTATCGTACGCAGAAACCGGAACGTGACGGTCTTTTCTGTGAGCGAATCTTCGGCCCTGTAAAAGATTTTGAATGCAGCTGCGGCAAGTACAAAAAGGTTCGCTATAAGGGTATAGTTTGTGATAGATGCGGGGTTGAGGTTACCACCTCAGCGGTGCGTCGCGAACGTATGGGTCACATTGAACTTGCCATTCCAGTGGTTCATCCCTTATTTTACAAGGTTCCACCTTCCAAGATCGGCAAGCTTCTCGATTTATCCGCCGGACAGATTGAAAGTGTCATAAACTACGAAGCCTACGTGGTGCTGGATATTGGTTCATCCACCTACAAGAAATTGGCGCTGATCTACGACGAAGATGAGTATCACGAAGCGATGACCAAATTCGAGGGTCTGAAAGCCGATATGGGCGCCGAGTCCCTGCTCGAGC
Source organism: Candidatus Stahliibacteriota bacterium (assembly GCA_030592225.1). Taxonomy (GTDB): domain Bacteria; phylum Hydrothermota; class Tepidihabitantia; order B3-TA06; family B3-TA06; genus B3-TA06. The sequence goes on from JAUVJT010000024.1 coordinate 3,162, forward strand.
TTCTGCAAGATATAGACCTTGATGATTTGTCCGCCGAACTCAAGTCCCGCATCAAGCACGAGGTTTCCAAACGCCGCGCGTTGCTCGATCGTTTGAAGATCGTTGAGGCATTCCGTCAGTCGGAGAACCGGGTGGAATGGATGATTCTTGAAGTCATTCCGGTTATCCCGCCCGATCTGCGTCCCCTGGTTGCTTTAGAAGGTGGACGTTACGCAACCTCCGATATCAATGATCTTTACAAGCGGGTTATCGTACGCAACAACCGGCTCAAACACCTGATGTCTATCAAGACCCCGGATATCATTCTCAAGAACGAGAAGCGAATGCTGCAGGAAGCGCTTAACGCGTTATTCGACAACGAACATCTTGCTCGTCCGGTCAGGGGCCGCGGCAATCGTCCTCTTAAATCTCTCTCCGAAACCCTTCGCGGTAAGCAAGGCAGATTCCGTCGCAACCTGCTGGGTAAGCGCGTTGATTATTCCGGTCGTTCAGTAATCGTAGTCGAGCCTCAGCTTAAGCTTCACGAGTGCGCCTTGCCCAAGGAGATGGCCAAGGAACTTTTCAAGCCCGTGGTGCTGCATCGTCTCGAGGAACGCAAGGTCGCGGAATCCGACCGCAGCGCCAAGGAACTTTTCCGGATGGAAGCTCCCGAGATGTGGGAAGTCCTGGAAGAAGTGGTTAAATCACACCCCGTTCTTCTCAACCGCGCCCCCACACTCCACCGCGTTTCGGTGGAGGCCTTTTTCCCGCGCCTGTGGGAGAATCGCGCTATAGGTATTCATCCCCTGGTTTGCCCGCCGTTCAACGCCGATTTTGACGGCGACACCATGTCGGTTCACGTTCCTTTCACCCCTGAGGCTATTCTGGAGAGCTCGGTACTTCTTCTTGCGTCAAACAACATACTTTCGCCTTCCGACGGAAAACCCCTGATGGTTCCCGGGCAGGATATGGTACTTGGTCTGTATTATCTTACCAAGCGGAATGTCAGTAAGGCCAGAGAACAAAGGCCGCTTTACGATGATTTTCAGGAATTACACGTAGCTTTTGATAATCATGACGTCGGGCTTTTCGATGAGGTGGACTGGTTGCATAACGGCAAAAAGATACACACCACGGTAGGCAGGATTTTCCTCAATGAGATTCTTCCCGAGGGGCTGCGTATAGTCAATGAGGTTCTTGACAAGAAGAAAACGGTCAACCTGATAGGCCGTTGTTTCAAGAAGTATGGATTCAAGCGAACTGCGGAGCTTCTCGATTCGCTGAAAAATCTGGGGTTTGACCATGCCACTCAGTCCGGCATATCGATAGGTATTGACGACCTGGTTGAACCGCACGATAAGTCCCGGATTATTGCCCAGGCCATGAAAGAGGCCAAACGTTATTACGATGCGTTCGAGAAAGGCCTTGTTACCGAACGAGAGAAATACAACAACGTGGTTAACATGTGGGTTAACGCCTCAACCGATCTTCTCGATCACATGATGAAAGACCTGAAGGCGGACCGGGAAGGATTCAATTCGCTATACATGCTTATTGATTCCGGGGCGCGAGGTTCCAAGGATCAGGCCAAGCAGCTTGCTGCGATGCGCGGGCTTATGTCCCGTCCCTCCCGTCGGTTGACCGGTGAGGAGGTGATTGAGCGTCCTATCACCAGTTCGTTCAAGAACGGTCTCACCGTTGTCGAATACTTTCTTTCCACGCACGGTGCACGCAAGGGACTTACCGACACCGCTCTTAAGACAGCGGAGGCAGGCTACTTGACCAGGCGTCTGGTGGACGTTGCCCAGGATGTTATTATAACCACCGACGATTGCGGCACCATCCTTGGCGAAGAAGTTATGGCTTTGCGCGAAGGCGGAAAGGTTATGGAATCTCTTGCCGAACGTATCACCGGTCGTATTGCTCTGCAGACCGTGCAGAATTCAATCACAGGTGAAACCATAGTCTACGCCGGAGCCGAAATCACCGAGGGAAAGGCTGCAGAGATCGAGCAAGTCGGCATAGAGAAGGTTCGTGTTCGTTCTGTCCTGACCTGCGAGGCCCCCGCCGGTGTATGCGCACAGTGCTATGGGCGTCATCCTGCTACGGGCAGGATGGTAGAGATAGGTGAAGCGGTAGGAATCATCGGGGCCCAGTCCATTGGCGAGCCAGGCACCCAGCTTACTCTTCGCACCTTCCACTATGGCGGTGTTGCCCAGCGTACCGCTGAAGAGACAAACATAGAGGCCAAGTTCGACGGCAAAATCAAGTTCGGCAAGTTGGAGACGGTTCAGCGCCCCGATGGTGCGGTTATCGTAATCGGCGAAGGCGGCGTCATTGAACTTGTTTCACCTAAGCGCAAGGCGTCGTTTGTTGTTCCCAGGAGCTCCATGCTTATGGTCAAGAACGGAGAGGAAATCTCCGCAGGAACCATTCTTTTTGAATGGGAGCCCTACGTTATTTCGATCATTGCCCGGAATAAGGGTAAAGTTTCGTTCGTGGATATCATTCCCGGTGTTACCCTGCGAGAGGACGTTATTGGAACATCCGAACGCAGACAGATGATAATTGTGGAAGACCGCGAGAAACGACGTCATCCCCAAATCGAAATCAAGGGCCCGAAAGACGAGCTTCTGGAACGCCACGAATTGCCGGTTGGTGCGTACTTACTGGTTGAGGATAACGTCGAAGTCGGAGCCGGAGAAACCATTGCCAAGTTCCAGCGCGAGATAGGGAAGACCACCGACATTACCGGTGGTCTGCCGCGAGTTTCCGAGCTGTTTGAGGCCAAGCACCCCAAGAATCCGGCGATTATCGCGGATATTGATGGAACTGTCCACGTAGAACCGCCCCAGGAAGGGGTGCGCAAGTTACGTATTGTTTCTGAATCCGGCGCTGAGAAGGAGTATAAGATTCCTTACGCCAAGTATCTGTTGGTTGAACATGGCGGCTACCTGAAGGCGGGCGGGAAACTGTGCGAGGGCAACATTGATCCGCACGATATCCTGCGTGTCAAGGGACGCATGGCAGTTATGGAATATTTGACCAATGAGATTCAAGAAGTCTACCGTATGCAGGGAGTAACCATAAACGACAAGCACATCTCGATTATCGTGCGGCAGATGCTCAGTAAAGTCAAGATAGATGATCCGGGAGAATCATCGTTCGTGGAAGGAGAAATCGTAGAGAAGCAGCGTATTCAGGAAGCCAACGACAGGCTCCGTGCCGAAGGTTCGGCTCCCGCAACCTTCCATCCTATTCTCCTGGGCATAACCAAAGCTTCATTGACCACCAACAGCTTCTTTGCGGCTGCGTCGTTCCAGGAAACCACAAGGGTTCTTTCCATGGCAGCTGTTGAGGGTAAGGTGGATCATCTTACGGGTCTTAAAGAAAATGTAATTGTAGGTAAGCTGATCCCGGCAGGTACCGGGTTCCCAGGCTTTAACCTCAAAACTGCAGAAGAAATCGTAGAACAATAAGAACAAGAAGAGATGCCTAAAACGGAGGCCGGATAGAAATGCCAACAGTTAATCAATTGGTTCGTCGCGGCCGAAAGATGCCCAAGACTAAATCCTCGACAGCGGCGCTTGAGGGTAATCCTCAAAAGCGCGGCGTGTGCACTGGTGTCTACACTACCACACCCAAGAAGCCGAACTCGGCGCTTCGCAAGGTGTGCAAGGTGCGTCTTACCAATGGATACGAGGTGATTGCATACATCCCTGGCGAGGGACACAATCTTCAGGAACACTCGATTGTGCTCATCCATGGTGGTCGTGTTAAAGACCTTCCCGGTGTGCGTTATCGTGTGATTCGCGGAGTATTGGATACCGCAGGTGTCGAAGGCCGCAAACAAAGTCGTTCGCTCTACGGAGTGAAACGGCCCAAGCAAGTCTAAGGAGGTTTTGTGGGTAGAAGACGCAGAGCCTCTGTTCGAGAGGTCCAACCCGATCCTCGCTACAACTCCGTGCTTGTCGCCAAATTCATCAACGATTTGATGTGGGCAGGCAAGAAGACTGTGGCGCAGAAGATTTTTTACGAGGCCCTGGATCTTATGGAAAAAAAGACAAAGGAAGACGGATTTACCGTTTTTGAACGAGCGTTCAACAACGTAAGACCGGTGCTTGAGGTTAGACCTCGTCGTGTAGGTGGTTCCACCTATCAGGTTCCCATGGAGGTAAGACCCAAACGCCGTCAGTCTTTGGCTGTCAAGTGGATTATCCGTGCAGCGCGTGCGCGAAGCGAGTATCGCATGAGCGAGCGTTTTGCCAACGAGCTGCTCGACGCGGCACAGAATCAAGGTGCGGCGTTTAAGAAGAAGGAAGAAACCCACAAGATGGCCGAGGCAAATCGCGCCTTCGCACATTTCCGATGGTAGAGTTGGAGAAATAATGAAACACGAAACCCGCAAATGGTGGCTGGTGGATGCCCGCGACCGCGTGGTTGGCCGCCTGGCTACCCGCATAGCCACGATCTTGATGGGCAAGGGCAAGCCGACCTACACGCCGCACATTGATGACGGTGACTTTGTCGTGCTGATAAACGCCGACAAGGTTCGTCTTACGGGGAAGAAAGCTGATGCCAAGATGTACTATCATCACAGCTTTTATCCCGGCGGCCTGAAGGAGGTCCCATTCAAGAGAATGCTTGAGCGTCATCCGGAGCGCATTATGTTCCTGGCGGTAAAGAATATGCTGCCCAAGAACAAGCTGCGCGCTCCCAGGTTGAAAAGGTTCAAGATATACGCATCGGCTTTGCATCCTCACGAGGCGCAGAATCCTCAAACGCTTGAGATTGGAGGCCGCTGATGGCTACTGTAGAGCATGCCGTGGGAACCCGCAAGCGCGCCACCGCAAAGGTCTGGCTTTCTGCGGGGGAAGGTAACTTCACGGTAAACGGCAAGGGGCTGGAAGAGTATCTGCAGCGCAAGGATCTGCTCCTTGTGGCCTTTCGTCCACTCGATGTAACGGAAACCGCCAAGAGATTCGACGTTCGCGTTCAGGTTAAGGGCGGTGGAACTTCGGCACAGGCGGGCGCCATCAGTCTCGGGCTGTCGCGAGCGCTAGTAAAGCACGATTTCGAGTTTCGTAAACTTCTCAAAGACGCCGGGCTTCTTTCCCGTGATCCTCGCGAGAAGGAACGTATGAAGTACGGCCTGGCTAAACGCAGAAAGAGTTTCCAATGGACGAAGCGATGAATAAAGAACAAGACAGCGCTGTGGACGCCCACGAAGCGTCCTTTGATCTTAAAAGTTTGCTCGAAGCCGGCGTGCACTTTGGACACCGTGCCCGGCGTTGGAATCCCAAGTTTGGGAATTTCATCTACGGGAAACGCAACGGCATTCACATCATTGATATCCGCAAGACTCTCGATCGCCTGCGACTTGCGCACGAGGCTGTCGGCTCTATCCTTGAGACGGGCGGCGATGCCATATTCGTAGGCACCAAGCAGCAGGCACGCGAGATAATGGTTGAGGAGGCCAAACGCTCCGCCAGTCATTTCGTAATAGATCGCTGGGTCGGCGGACTCCTGACCAATTTTGAAAACATCTCCCAGCGTATCCAGCGTTATGCCGAGCTTGATACCATTATCACCGGCGAGCAATTCAAGGATCTTCCCCAGAAAGAGCGGGTGCGTTTGATGCGCCTGCATCGCAAGATGAGTAAGCTTTATCGGGGAGTCAAGAACATGGACTCCATACCCAGCCTGATGTTTGTGATTGATCCGGTCAAGGAAGCCACCGCGGTAGCCGAAGCCAAAAGGCTCAAGATTCCGATTATCGCCTTGATAGACACCAACGGCGATCCCGATTCGGTAGATTACCCCATTCCCGGTAATGACGACGCCATGCGGTCTATAAAGCTCGTGACTTCGGTTATTGCCGACGGGATTATGCGAAGCAAGAAGGCCTTTGAAGCCGATCTTGATGAAGACAGAGAGGACAGGCAGTGAGTGAACTGGAAGCTATCAAAGAACTGCGTGCGCGGACAGGCGCCGGGATGATGGACTGCAAAAAGGCGCTCCTGGAGGCCGACGGAGACGTTCAGAAAGCGATAGACGTTCTTCGCAAGAAAGGTGTTGCCAAGGCCGAATCCAAGGCGGGACGCGCCGCCAAGGAAGGCATCATCGAGGCCTACATTCATCCGGGTTCCAAATTAGGCGTGTTGCTTGAACTAAACTGCGAGACCGATTTTGTGGCTCTCAACGAGGAATTTCAGCAGCTGGCCCACGATATCGCAATGCACATCGCAGCTACCGATCCCATTTCTATCTCCAGAGATGACGTGTCTGATAAAGTCGTCGTTCATGAGCGCGAAATCTACACCGATCAGGCCAAGGAATCGGGAAAGCCCGAGCAGATCATCGAGAAAATAGTCGAGGGTCGTCTTGACAAGTATTTCAAGGAGAGATGTCTGCTTGAGCAGCCTTTTGTGAAGGACTCTGAAAAGACGGTACAGGAAGTTATCACCGAGGCGATAGCCAAGATAGGCGAGAACATAAAAATTCAGCGTTTCACGCGGTTCAAGGTTGGAGAAGAATAACGTATCCGTTAATGCCGACGGCAGCCTTGCATTTTCTTTTGCGTTGAGACGGCAATTAACCAAAGTGGGTTGAACTTGGAGAAAAGTAACGAACAATCTGTAGGTTCCCATGATCAAGGCCTCCTCCTCAAGTTGAGCGGGGAGGTCTTTTTACACGGCGAAATCCTTGCAGGGATACTCCGGGAGATAGCCGAGCTGGCGGGTAAAGTCAGGTTTGCGGTGCTTCTTGGAGGCGGCAATCACATCAGGGGAGCGCAATCAGGCTGCAGCGGCGAGGCCCGGGTGTTTGCCGATCGCATGGGTATGATTGGAACTCTTCTTAACGGCTTGTGGCTCGAATCTATGCTGCGTGATGCCGGCATTCACGCCATTCACATGAGTGCGGTGCCCATAAGCTGGGTTCGCCGGTACGATCCGGTCAACGCTCGTGATATATTCAACGACCACAACGTTGTTATTTTCAGCGGCGGTACGGGCCTGCCATACTTTTCCACCGATACCTCCGCGGTTCTGCGTGCGGTGGAGATAGGCGCGCAAAGGGTTCTGAAGGGAACAAAGGTGAAGGGAGTTTACTCGGCCGATCCTCACAAACACCCGGACGCCGAGTTTTTCACCACACTTACTTACGCGGACGCTCTTGCCCGGAATCTGGCGGTGATGGATCAGACCGCTTTTTCTCTGGCGCGCGAGCATAATCTTGTGGTTCAAGTCTTTGATGTATTCCACCCTGAGAATATCGGACGTATCGTCCGCGGCGAGGCGGTGGGAACATTAGTCAAACGAGGAGTGGAATAATGAAAGAAATCTTAGCCGAAAGCGAAGTAAAGATGAAAAAAACTGTCGAGCTTCTGGCCGGCGAATTCGGTCGAATCCGCACCGCTCGTGCCAACCCTGCCTTGCTCGACGGCATAAAGGTCGACTACTACGGGGTGTCTACCCCCCTGAAACAGGTTGCTTCCATCGGGGTGCCCGATCCGCGCAGCCTGGTTATTCAGCCCTGGGACAAAAACGTCCTGCCTGAGATTGAGAAGGCCATCCAGAGATCAGACCTGGGGCTTAATCCCAATGTGGAAGCTAATCTCATCCGTATCGCCATACCTGCGCTTACCGAAGAGCGACGCAAGCAACTGGTCAAACTGGTTTCTCGTCTTACCGAGGAGAACCGCGTCGCCGTACGCAACATCCGGCGCGAGGCAATAGAGCAGTTCAAGAAGAAAGAGAAGGATAAAGACATCAGCGAGGACGATATGCACCGCGGACAAAAAGAGGTGCAGGAGCTTACCGATAAATATATCAAGGAACTGGATGAGATCTTCGCCAGGAAGGAAAAGGAGATTCTCGAGCAGTAGGCACCGCTCGTTTTAGCCATGAATGCTTCTAGCAAGGAACCATTGGGACTGCCCGTTGGACTGACCCCAGACAGACTTCCCCGCCACGTCGCCGTTATCATGGACGGCAACGGCCGTTGGGCCAGGCGTCGGTTGCTGCCCAGGGTGGTAGGGCACCGCGAGGGTGTCAAGCGCGTGCGGGAAATCGTCCGGGCGTGCGGGGAGTTCGGAATCTCCTATCTTACTCTCTACACCTTTTCTGCCGAAAACTGGAACAGACCGAAGGCCGAAGTCAACGGGCTCATGAAGATACTCCAGCGGCGGCTGCGCGACGAGGTCGAAGAACTTGATAAGAACAACGTCCGCTTCGAAGCCATAGGCCGTATTGAGGAACTGCCTGCCGAGGTTCAGAAAGCCATCAAGAACATGCGCGACAGGCTTTCAGGGAACACCGGCCTGGTGCTGGTTCTGGCGCTCAACTACGGCGGACGCCAGGAGATTGTTGACATGGCGCGAAAGGCGGCACAGGCGGTACGGGATGAATCGCTTGATCCCGCCTCCATTGATCTTCAGACCCTTGAGTCCTTCGAATACCTGCCCGAGTTGCCTGATCCTGATCTCCTGATTCGCACAGGGGCGGAGAAGCGCATCTCCAACTTTCTCCTGTGGCAATCTGCCTATACTGAGCTGTACTTTACCAATCTCCTCTGGCCTGACTTCAAGCGTGATAAGCTGGAAGAGGCTCTTGCAGATTATTCCCGCCGGGAGCGGCGCTTTGGCACGCTCAAAGAGTAAGGCGCTTCGAGCCAGGCTTCTGGTGTGGTTCCTTCTCATTCCTCTTACCCTTGCCGCAATGGCCGCTCCGTTATGGGTCGCCGCGGTCTACGCGCTTTTGTGGATTCTGGCCGCCTCCATTGAATTTCTTCGTCTCTACATCAAACCTTTCAAAGCCTGTCACCTGGTGTTTCTCCTTGGGCCTCTTCTCATCTGGTTCTATACTCTTCTCCTGACCCCTTATTCCTTCCCCGGTTTTTTGTTCGCGGCTTTCCTTGCTCAAATATGCCTGTGGGTGCTGTTCTTTGCGGCAAAACCTGTACTTTTGCTGCCCCTGCTCGTTCTTCCGGTTTTTCTTGGTTTCCTTCCTGCACACTTTGTTTTAATCAAACAAGAGGTAATAAAGCAAAATCTCAGCTACGCCTGGTTGATTTTTCCATTCGTAATGATATGGCTGTGCGACACCGCGGCTTACCTGTTGGGTTCTGTGTTCGGACGCACCCCCCTATGTCCCAAAATCTCACCTGCAAAAACCGTCGAAGGCCTTTTTCTGGGACTCATCGTTGCTACCGGTGCGGGAGCGGGTTTTGCCGTCCTCTTCGTACCTGAGCTATCGTGGTGGTCAGGCGGATTGCTTGCACTGGTCGTTGCTCTGGCCGGGACACTGGGAGACTTGCTTGAGTCGGCCATAAAGCGCGAACGAGGGGTTAAGAACTCATCGAAAATCCTGGGAGGACACGGCGGATTCCTTGACAGGATAGACAGCCTTATTTTTGGAGTCGCGGTTTACTACTATCTGCATTTTCTTATCCAGCGTCTATGAGAATCAAGTCGGCAGCCTGGGGTGCGATTGTCCTTCTGGCTTTTATTGCCTGCGAGGTTAAGGAACGCACGGTCGAGGGTTCGGTTGAACCTTTTTTTAGCGCAACCCAGGGAATTGAATGGGTTATCGAGCGCGAGGTTGATCATGCAGGTAAACGCATTGACGTGGCAGTTTACACCTTTACTTCGCGTCCCCTTGCGCAAGCCCTGCTCGACGCCCACAACCGGGGGGTCAGGGTGCGCGTGATTCTTGACCCGGCCCAGGCGGCAGGTAAATACAGCAAGGCCGCCTATCTTTTCGAGAACGGTATGGATGTTCGTACCGAGCGCGGCGCTGGCCTGATGCACCACAAGTTTGCCTTGATTGACGACTCCATCCTTATCATCGGTTCGTTCAACTGGACCGCTGCAGCCGAGGAAGTAAACGATGAGAATATCCTGCTGCTCAAAGGTTTTTCTGCGACTTACAAATCCTATTCCCGCGAGTTTGAGCGCATCTGGCGTGATGCAAGAGCATATACCGGTAAGCTTCCTGAAACCTGCGACCTTTCCGCTACCGATACGCGCGCGCTCCGCAAGAACGTGGGGGAAAAGGCCAAGGTGTGCGGCAAGGTGGTTCGCGTGGGCTACTCGGAACGCTCCAACACCTACTTTCTTGATTTCTCAGACAACGAAGGCGGGTTTACCGCCGTTATCTTTTCATCCGCAGTGGAGAAGTTTGAGCGGCTGGGAATCGACATTACTTCCTACGAGGGAGAGACGGTCGAAGTGATGGGCGAACTCATAAATCATCCGGAGTACGGGCTTGAGATTATCGTTGAAGAGCCTTCCCAGATACAGGTTTTCAAGTAGTATCTATTTCACCAGCACCACTTTCTGAACACTCGGTGACGAACCGGACTCAACCCTGATAAAATACACCCCAGCCTGCTGTCCCTGTCCCCACTCGATGGTGCCGGACGCGCTGGCATTGTGAATCTCATCCACCTTCTGGCCCGATGCGTCGTAGACATTCGCATGGAACCCGTTGGGGTGGTCGGTGTAATATAGCGTTACGTGGGTATCAACGGTCGTGGCGACCTCTACCACCGGTGGGTTATCTATCTCCTCAATCCCCACAAAACCTAACGAATCTGTCTTTACCAGCCACACGTCATAGGCGGTCGGCGCGTCACTGGTTCCTGTTTTACCCACGATAATGTAACCACCGTCGGCGGTCTGGTGTACTGCCCAAAGGGAGTTGTGTCCACTTGGAGTCCAGGCAAAGGTACGCGTCCACAACGTGTCGCCTGTCGAGTCTGTTTTTAGGAGCCAGCCGTTGCAGGATTTACAGGAGTTAAATCTGTTGTAGTTCTTCCACGCGATGAGAACATAGCCTCCGTCTGCAGTTTGCTCTACGCAGTAGCCGATGTTTTCTAGATTCGCCGTATAAGTACGAGACCATTCCTCGTTGCCCTGGGAATCGGTTTTTACAAGATAGACACCGTTTCCGTTGGCCCCGGTAAGTATGTAGCCGCCGTCCGAAGTCTGCTGGACGTTACGGGCGAACGCGCCGCCGTTACCGTAGGTTTGCGACCACAATGTGCCGGAGTTACCAAGCTGTAGGAGCCAAGCATATTGTCCATCACGTTTTCCTGCAATCACGTATTTAGTAGGCGCAACTTGCCTTACGCAGAACCCCTCCTCCTCATCTGTTCCACTTAGGGTGCGTGTCCACGAGGTATCGCCTTCCGAATTGGTCTTCAAAATCCATAGATTCTTTCCCCCGCCGAAGGATTCGGTACATCCGGTTATTATATAGCCGCCGTCCGTTGTCTGCCGAACGAAACATCCGTAGTCGTTCTCATTCCCCCCGTACCAGCGCGTCCATAGGGTATCACCCACCGAATCGGTCTTCACCAGCCACAGGTAGTCGGAAACGCTCGGCCCGATGGCAAGCGCGTACCCTATCATTATATAGCCTTTGTCCGATGTCTGTTGAATGCAGTAGAATTGACCGGTGGGCGCTTCTTCCGAAGGGGCGTAAGCGCGTGTCCACAAGGTGTCGCCTTGCTGATTGGTCTTTATAAGGTAGCCTAATACGGTTGTGTGCGGTTCCGTAACCATCGTGCCCCCGCAGATGACGTAGCAGGAATCTTCAGTTATTTCCATCCACTTACCGCCGTCCCCTTTGGGGCCGCCGTATGTACGCATCCAGCCAGCATGGGCGGGTTGCGGGACTATTATCAGGGCTATTGCCGTCAGGATAACCGTTCTTGAAAACTTGCTCATTTTGACCTCCAGTCTGATTAAGATACACTATCACTAATCTGCGATTTGTCAAGGGGGAGTTTTTACGCTCCCCCTTGCGTTGTTCTATCTATCTATTGCTCAGTGCCCCAGAGGTTGCCGCTGCATAAACCGGCATCCACCCAGGTGCCGTCGCAGGTGTCGTTCGGTTCACTGAACCAGGCTGCCCATGTGCCGCTGGGTTCACCTAGTTGGTAATCCCAGATGCCGTTGTATACCCTCCATATCCCTGGGTGGGTGGCAGGGCCATACATCCGGTTATCAACATCATTATCCCAGAAGCCTACGAACCTGGGGTTGCTTTCGGTGTACAGGTGACCTTCCCAAGGTTGGAGAGGATAGTATACCGGGTCTGAACTACAGGAACCGTCGGCGGTGCCTGCCCAGTCGGATTCGGCAACGAGCAGGGTTGCCGCGCCTGCGACCAGCAGGGCGCAGATGGCGAGGGTTAAAGCTTTCTTCATTACGCCTCCTTAGGCTTTGAATTTTTATCAGCAGGTCTAACTGCCTGCCTAAGAAGTATCAGCAATTTGAGTGCCAACCTTGTAAGCCTCGCAGATTCAACGATTGCCATGAACCGCCTTTCGGATAGGGGGCTTAAGAGTGCCAAATCGCAACATATCTGCGACACTTCTGAGATACTGCCAAAGCTATCTTTCTTTCGATATCACGCAACTGTGTGGCTTACGGAGGGGGGCAACGAGTGTCTCAATAATGTGTCAGTGTAACATTGCGGCTTGTTTTTTCATCTACCTCAATTTCAGCACCAGCGGCTCCCGGCTCAGGCGGGCCATGCCTTCTACCAGTTCCTTGTACCTGGCATAATCCCGGGCTGGAATCCACGGGGTCAGAACCTGGGTGTTTTCTGAAAACTGCAGGGCGCCGTAGCCGGGAATTAAGAAGCTGGCAGTGTAGGAGTCGTATTGATTGCTGATGGATACGTCCTGGGGGTAGTAGATGAGCTTTGCCCCGGCAGGCAGCTGTATGTTGAGATTTAAGGTTTCTGCGCTGCGGGTGGTTCTGTCTATGGGGTAATGGCGATCGGTTGCCCCAACAAAGTATGCGGAGTGCTCGACTCCGGGCAGGTAAAAGATAAGGTAGTCGCCGGCGCGGGTGGCATAATCGGGGATGCGTACCTTGAGGGTGTAGGCTGCGTTTTTGTCGAGCGGTTCAATTCCTGAAAAGCTGTAATCCAGAAGTTTTGCATTGGGATGAATGTCGCTTGCTAACTCTTCGGCTTCCTGCCTTAACTCGGCAGGGGAGAGATTTTTGAGGTATTGCTTCCAGCGAGCTGAGTTCTGTCCATTGAATCCCACTTCCTCGGTTAGTGTTAGCGAACCATCTGTCGTAAGTTGGGCGTTTGTGCGCCTGGTCGTTGCTTCTTCTGAAGGTGTGTTCAGAGGACTCTTTTTAAGTTTGCCTGACGAGATGGAAAGCCCCATGGCATCTTGCTCGAACAGGGTACCGAACGGAACGTTAGGGCTGGGTTCGAGATAGACCCTGTCCTCGAACAACACCAGGGCTTCGTTGAGCTGTCCCAGCGATGCTAAGGTGGGGACCAAACGTCCGCTGGAGCGTTGACGGAAAAGCAGTAAATCGGCATCGAGGTCTGCGTGTTTCATAAGGCTGTAAAGCAGGGCGGCGCGGTCGAGGTTGTTGGCAAAACGCCTGACGAGTACGGTTTCTGCAGGGACAGGTGCGTAAGAATAATGATTAAAGGACGGCCCGGCAGGTCTGATGGAGGTAACCACAAACGCATAAAGCGCACGGGCTTTTTCTTCGGGCGAGGTAAGGTTGCCGGTAAGGGAATCCGCCAGCCGAGCAAGGTTTTCTGCGGTCTGAGACGTTCCTTCAACATGGGTACGCAGATGGGAGGCAATGGTGTTCCAGTCCTTTTTGTCGGCTACTATGAAATGCGGCAGATAGTCACGGGCAGGCGGAGTCATGTACTCCGATCTTAAGGCCGGCCGGTTCTCAATCCTCCAGGTCAGTATTTCATGCCCTTTCTTTTTCTCTTTTACAGGTTGAACTCCGGTAGAATCGAGGAAGGTAAGCGGGCCGCCTTCGGGCTGCTGTATCCTGATAATCTCTATCATTGTAGGTTGTCGGTCTTCAAGCACCACCTCTTCGTAGACAGGGTGGATGCTGTCTACCACACCCTGGATGGTTGAAAACTGGAAGTCAAGCACCGACCCGACCCTTGATTCGGGAACCGCTATCTGTAGTTGGGTAAGGTTGCTGTATTCAGCCGGGGTGGGATAGCGGCTCACCCGGTTGATTGCCGCCTCCGTTATATGGGTGATCCTG
>JAUVJT010000020.1 GCA_030592225.1 Candidatus Stahliibacteriota bacterium
ATACTACCCCGGGGGGACGCAGATGTCAAGCGAATCTCCCTTATATATTCCGGGGGAAACTGTGAGCCTGATGCCTGATATTGAGATATGTAGACTTGACAAATACCGGATAATCGTTAAACTTTCCCATTATCAAAGCTAAAGGAGGCTTAGTGATGAAGAAAGCTTTATTAGCCGTAATGGCTATTGCGCTTGTTATCGGTTTTGCTGGCTGTGACATCTTCGGCGGCGCAAAGTCCCCCTACTGCCCGCTCGCGGAAGGCAATAAGTGGGATTACGACGTTACGATGCAAACTACGGTAGATGATTCCGTTACTCTCGACTCAACCTGGACTACTTCAAGTGAAGTAATAGGTGAGACTGAAACCACTGGTGACGAACCAATCAAGGTCTGGGAAGTAAAAACCGGCGACGTAAGCAGCTATGTGAACGTTGACAAGGATTGGGTTTACTTCTACGATGACCTTGCAAACACCGAGGAATGGTACAAGTTCCCCAACGAGCCAATCATTGGCGACAAGTGGGACATCACTACCATAACCGAAATTAACGATACTACCAGTGACACCAGCACCACTTCCTACGAAGTGGTTGCAGACGGCGAAGAAGCCAATGGATACACCGGTTGTCTGAAAGTACAAAGCACACCCGAATCCAAAGTCACTGACCTGTTCGATACGTACGAGTCGTTCCTGTATTGGGCCAAGGATGTCGGCAATGTTCTCGGAACAACTAAGATCGTTAAGAAGACAGTCGTGCTCGAAGACACCATAACAGCCACAACAGAGACTGAATCTAAGCTCAACACCTTCACCGAAGGTTCATAAGCTCACGATCCGAAGATTCTTAAAGCGGGGCTTTTGCCCCGCTTTTTTTTTGCCCCGTTGAGCATAAGTCACTGCTGCCGGTTGACAAATCTCTCTGAAAGTGCATACTCTCCTAAACAAAGGAGGAAACCTTGAAAAAGATAATAGTGATCGCAATCAGTTTGATCATGATAGCAGGCTTCATCGCCTGCCAGGACGAGTTCGGGATAAGGAATAACGGCGAGGAAAAGATTCTGAAAACCCCTGGTGCAGGTTCCTCTCCCTACTGTCCGTACGAGGTAGGCAAAACCTGGCGCTACGAAGCCATAACCAATGGTGAAATAGATTACCCCGATGATTTCTCTATAGAAGATACCGCGTGGTCCGATACGTTCCACTATTTCACTGAGGTTCTTCGTGAAACCGTCCTGACCGGATCAGACCCTATAGATGTGTGGGAGACCGAAAACACAAGCGATAGTGAAGTTACTTACCAATACGCCCACATTGAATCCGATTCCGCCTACTTCTATGAAAAGTTGAGTGATTCCGAACCCTGGTTTGTGTTTGCATCCAACCCCAAACTGGGTGACGAATGGGACGTGGTATATCAAATAGATGACACTACTTCCTTTACCCATCACTACATCGTTATCGGGGACGACGCCAGCGCCAACGGGTTTGATAACTGCCTCGAGATAGATGTAATACCTGAAGACGTCACCATGTACGATGAATATGAATACATCCAGTACTGGGCCGAAGGTGAAGGAACGGTCATGTCTACAATGTATACGTTCATGAAAACTGCCCTGGGTGAAGACACAATGTATTGGACTTTCGAAAGCGAAACCAGATTACTTGAGGGTGCGGGGATAAAGGAATAGAAGAACATTAGACTTAACGTGGGGCTTTTGCCCCGCGTTTTCTTTTACAAAGGGTTTGACAATTGCCCAATCCTCGTTAACATTAGACTTATGAACGAAGATCGGCAGTTTACTCTCGACGAAGAGCTGGAACAGTTACAAGACCCGTCAATCCGGTTGTTCGTCACCAAGGCGCTCGAGCGGGTGCCTGACTATTTCTGGCACGTGCCCGCCTCGGCTTCCGGTCGGTTTCATCCCCTGGATACCCTGGGCGACGGCGGGCTGGTGCTGCATACCAAGCGCGTGGTATATCTCGTCACGGAAATCGCCAAGGTATTCAAACTGGATGGAGTCAAGCTCGACATCCTGCGCGCAGCAGCCATGCTGCACGACTCTTTCAAAAACGGCATCGCCGACGAGGACCACACCGAAGAAGACCACCCCTTAATCGTGCGTCACCAGCTCAAGGATCTGGAATCTGAAACCCATCACTTTGAAGAAATAATGGGAGCAATTGAGCGTCACCAGGGATTGTGGGGTCCGCAGCCGTTAAGGATGCCCAAGACCTCGCTGGAATGGTGCCTTCACATCGCCGATTTCGTTGCTTCGCGCACCGCGGTGTATTTATATTTTTCCGGATACAAACCTGAAAAAATACCACCCGAACAGGAACTCCCCGCCCTTTCTGAAGACCTTGAACCTGCCATAATCCGCTATCTTGACCTGCGTACCAGGCGTGCCGAAATCGAGCGGGAGATGGAGCAAGTCAAGAAACAGATTGCAGAAGAGATGCACAAGCGGGAGGAACGTAAAGCGGTTACCACCAAGGGGTCGGCGCGACTCGTGTCGAACACCCACTGCAAAATAGATCAGGCGAAGCTGAGACCCATACTCGATGCGAAAGGTCTGTGGGACAAGGTCATCATGGTCAACGAGAAGCGCCTTCAAGAACTCCTAAACGACGGAATCGTAACCCCCGAAGAACTGGGAGACGCAATAGAAAAAACTTCCAAGGATTCAGTCCGTATCCTGCCCCGGGAAGACTAGCAAAGCGCTGCTTTTTTCAAAAGGACACTTCGTGTTCTTCATGTACCCCTGAAAGAACTAACCGGAATAGGCAACCTGAAACAGAAACCAGTTCAAGGGTGACTTGCTTTTCGGTTGACTCTACCTGTTATCGTATCTGATTTTTTTCCCCGGAGAGAAGGGGGGTATTACGTGTTACGGTTCCCTCTCGAAGAAACCCCGCATGACCTGGTTGCGATGCAGCACGCCCACAAGCTTGCCCTTCTCTACCACCGGCAACAGGCTGAGCATTTGACGTTCCATCTTGATTGCGGCAAGGATGAGCGGCGTCTGGGAAGAAAGAGGTTCAACGTCGTCCTTGAAGAAATCAGCCACCAGGAAAAGCCTGTTGGTAGGTCCGAAGAACGCGTGCGCGGTAACCTGCTCAACCTCATTCAGCATGGTTTCGGGAAGTTGTTGCAGGTGATCGGGCATGAACCCGCGCAAGAGATAGCCCAGGGTAATCAAGCCCAGGCATTTGCCGCGCTCATCTGCAACTGCCAGACCGTCGAGATGCTTAACGAGCATAATCTGAATGGCTTCTTTCAAAGTTGACCCCGGGGTTACCGTCCTGGGGTCAGCATCCATGCAGTCTTTTACGTACAACATCAAACTATAATACGCACGTTGCCAATCGTGTCAATGGATTTTGGGGAATCTGTGAACGATCAACCCCCTACTGATAAATCCAAAGGAAATCCGCTATGCTATCGGCGTCTGATAGTTCCTCTGATGCGGGAGACAAGGTAATTACTGCTATCTTCAAATCGGGGTGGTTTCTGGCAAGCTGGTAAGGTATCCCAAGATGATAATCGGAGTGGAATCGCCCGCAAAAAAAGAGGATGCGGCGATCGAGATAAGGATGCAGGGACTCTGCCATCACCGCGTCCTTGAGCACCTGGGCCTTGTAGAACGCGTCAACGTTCATGCCGCCCATGGGCCCCGAGTTCGGCATGCCTGCCATGGTAGCGGCGAACCGCTGGTAGTAGTGGTCCGAATCGAGGTGAAGGGTATCGGGTATGTAGACGCTATCGGCGCCCAGCGCCTTACGGGATACCTCGCCTGCGCGAGCCACGGCCCCCGCGGCCCTGCGCGGCACGTTGGCGGCAACTACAGGGATGCTGCGGGATTTGGCAAACTCGATAAGCGGCCGGTAGTCTGCCTGATAGTTGGGCCAGGGACGTGAGCGGGCCAGGAAGGTATCTTCGGTAATCTCTCCGGCAAGGTAGGCGTCGAGAATCTCCTGCACGTCTCGCTCAAACATCTCCAACCCAAGCGCCAGCGCTGAGTCTCGTTCAGCAAGAGCGGTGAGGATTGCAAGTTCGGCATCGTGGGCAGCCCTGGCATCGTGCTGCTCGCCCACGAAGATGACGTCGTATTCGGCGAGCTGGTCGGTTAAAACATCAAGAGTAAGGGTATCTCCTGAGGCGGTGAGTATGGTAACGTCCCCCACATTGACCTCCATCAGTAAAAGCGAAAGTAAGATAATCATGGACCAATAATAGATATAGTGAACCGGTTGTCAACCCGTAACACTCTTTGATTCTAGAATGGATGGTGCTCCAGGAGCTTATCTGAAATCAACCACGATGTACCCGACGAGGGCACTTCGTCATCTGCGGATTGACTTCGTCGCAAGCGTATAAGCCATTGAAGCTCCCTTTGGTCGCCGCTTCGCGTCGGTCTCGAATAGCCTTCCAGGAGAGGAATTGTATTACAGCAACTACCGTCTAACCCTTGCGTTAATAATAAGTGCGCAGCTCCAGATTCACCGTGCGGATGTCGCCTGTGGGCGAGGAGGTCTTGATTGTAACCTCGGTGCCGGCCGGGCCGCGCATAATCTCGCGGATGCCGCCCAGACCAAGCTCACGCGCCCTCTGGCCGTTTACCTCGAGGAGTTCAGAACCCGGTTCTATCTGCGCCTCGTCAGCAGGTGAGTACTGCACGTTGCGGTTGACGATGATTCTGCCGTCTTCAGCCATCTCAAGCATCATCCCGCTCTTGACGGTGCGGAATTCATCCTCAAAGGCATCATTGGGTTTGACTGCCAGGCGCTCGCCCGCGTAGTCGAAGATAAAGTCAAAGCGGCGCAGCACCTCGTTGCCTATGATGCCGTCGTACTCGTTTAAGGAAAGCACCCCTGATTTAGCGTCCTCGGCAAACCCGGCAACCACGTTTTCCATCAAGAAAGGCCCCATGGAGATGTATTTCACTCGACCCACAAGGATTTTTACCGATCCCCCAAACCCATGCAGTTCGGATTCAAAGAATCTGCGGCCTTTTTTAAGCCCGTTCTTTTTTACGAAAGGCTTGGAGAAATCAACAGACGACCCTGAACCGGTATCCAGTATGAACCGGCCTCTGATATTTTCAATGCTGGCGTCTATGACGGGAACACGGGCGCCGTAGGAACAGGGTAGAAAGCTGTACCCTGCCGGGGCGGCAAATTGCTCAACATCGTGGAAAGTTACAGTCGCGTCCGAGAACCGAACCTCGGTGGCGAACCGGGAAAGGCAATCGTAACCCAGTATAAAGTCAATTCCCTCGTCCGAGTAGCGCGCAAGCATCTCGGGGAATTCCATGGCCACAATAACCTGCCCGTAAAGGCCGACCCCTTCGAGGGTCACCGAATCCACCTGCACCAGCGACATGCCGGTATATCCGCCGATACCGGTCGCCTTGAACTCGCCCGCCGGTTCAAGGTAAAGTCTTTTGGCCAGATTCGCGCTGATAACCGAGGAACTGGCCCCGGAATCGAGGATAAAGTTGTAGGGTCCTTCGCCATTTATGTAGCCCTTGAGGTAGATACGGTCGTTGGTGAAAATAAAAGGTATCGGATCGGTACGCTTGCCTCTTGCTATGAAATAATCGCGCGGCGGAGGTTCTTTGAGCAAGAAAAGCCTGTCTTCGACGTACCCGTTGACTTCTACGTTATGCACGAAAAACTCAAACTCCTGCTGCATCTGGGGGATGGTCATCCTGATGGTGTGAGGCACCATGAGACCTTCAACCTTTGAGTAGTCGCCATATTCCCGGATAACGGTCAGCCCGCCCGAGGCGACCTCGCTTTTGGCAAGCAGCCAGTTATTCTCGTCTATCCAGATCTTGGCCGGAACGCCGTTTGCGGGCAGCAGTTCAAGCACGAGGAAGTTGCGGCCAAACTCCCCCTCCCTTTCCAGGAAACGAATCCTTAAGGTTGAGTCGGGGAACATGTAGTTGTAACAATCAATAGCCGCCTCTGTCACAGCCGACTTTCTGGCCTCCTCGTCTCCAATCAAGAGTTCCCCGTTGGAATCTATGGTCCACTGGTACTCTCCATTAAAGCATGAAATCTGATTCAGCATACCGGCCTTAATCTCGTTGCGGGTGCGATCAGGAGGAACTATCCATACGGTTGAGCTGCCTGCAAGTCCCCCAACCTTTACTTGCGACTCACGAACCACCGAACCCAGATTGTAGATCAGGCTCCGCCCACCCATCGCCTTTATGTGCTTTGAGAGAATTTGATCCACTCTGTAAGTCTCGGCGCCTGCACATACGGCTACCCAGAAAGCCACCGCCAGGGTAATGGATTTTAAAAAACTTGACGAACGCATAAGCCTCCTTGTATTTACCTAAAGATAGTCAAAGTTAGCCGCATGTCAACTCAAAAAGGGCAAACTCAACCACACTCATAATACTCCTCCGCCGTTTTCTTCCTTATATTACAACTGAGAGAATGATTTTGCCTACAGGGGGGGTTGACACGATTAACTTTTTGACTAATATTAATACGGAGAGGCATCAGGCGAATGATGCCTTGAACGCAAAACTAACTATAATAAAGGAGACCGTATGAAAAAGCTCATAACCCTGATACTGGGAACTCTAGTCATAGGTGTCATTCTTCTGGCCCCTACCCCCTTGCAAGCAGCCCAAGGAGAAACCACTGAGTGGACTTGGGGGCATTATGTAAAGCTTGAAGGTGGGCTGTGGGAATTCCATTGCGACGGCTCAGGTGATCGTAAGTGTGCACTATGGGATGACGGAACGCGAGTTTGCAGTATGCCAATAGACGAACTGCCGGGCTATGTTGGGGCTGACGATGATAACTACTACTTTGATGCTACTGAGTGCGATGGAATGGTACTGAATGCCGATAGCGGTGATATACCTATGGTTGTTCCCAAAGGTACGTACACCTTGGAACTTTGTCCTTGACAAAGGTTAAATCATGCACCAAGGGTCGGGTTTATCCGACCCTTGGTGTCATTAATTTTTTATTGCTATGCATTTTCACGCCAACGTTATGCATATCTGCTTTGAGAATCGAAAAAACTCATGAACTCTGGGTAAGGGATTTTTACACTTCAACTCCTAGCAGAATTACAGGCCTCTCGATGTGGACTCCGATTAAGTCAGGGTACGTGCTTAGAACCCCTTTTAGGGTATATTTCTATTCCCATGAACTTACGCTTACCCACAGTGTGAAAGTCGGGGAGTCCAGTTCTTTAGGGGTTCGGGACCTTGTTATTGCTGATGATACTCTGCTTTATCTTCTGGAGTCTGGGTATATAGACCAATACGATTTAAGGGGCGAGCTTTTGCACCGATGGCGTTATCCTTCTCACCGCATATGGGGTCAAAATCTTGCAATTAATAACACCAAGTTAATCATAGGCGGACATAAATATTGGTTTGCTTCTCCAAAAATAATTCCTGAATTCTTGCTTTACGATCTTAAGGCCGCTGACGATCCCATTACTTTTACGGAGTTTTACCCTGATTCATTGCTTGAGTCGCTTGAGGAGGACGTTGACAAACTTCTATCTGTAAGTGTCGCGTCCTTTAAGGACGGGTTCGTAGTGGTTGGCAATGCGAGTCCTCAGGTTTTTATATTCTCGCACTCAGGCCAGTTGCAAGAGGAAATAAACGACACACCTCCAGGGTACAAAGGAATCTTCGATGCACCCAGGTTTGATTTCCAGCGAGCTGTTCGGGACAGAATTTACACCAAGGAATGGAATGACTCCTGGGATTACACTGCTGGTTGGTCGAGGATTCGCGTGATTGACGATAGTTTACTTATCGTTCCGCGTCGGATTAACAGACCATACTACGTTGACATATACAACCTTAGAAGAAAACATTTTGTTCAGCGTCTGCAAAGCGATGCTCCATTAATAGGAGCCTCGAATGGACGCTTGTTTTTTGCAGATTCGCTAGGTGAGAGTTTTTTGAAGATCTCTACTTACCAAATCGTAGCAGAGGGAAGTTCCTTTGGTGAGCCTCCTGATTCGGTGGTTGAGGATCATGGTTGTAGCTTATGTGGCCGTGAACTTAGCCGGTATAAATATGTAGAAACCCCTAAAGAGAAGATTAACGAAGTAGACACCATAGGCGCGGGCGAAGACAGATTAGCTTTTGTACTTGGTAACCGTTCTTTTGAACCTGATAGCCTATTGCGATTTTGCCTCAGTGACAAGAAGAATATGTTCGTTTTCATCTCCCCTGATGGCATCGGAGGAGATGGGGTTCTGATCGATTCCCTTTCGCAATGTTTGGAAGGAAAGCCTAATTGGATGTTAACTACCATTGTTTGTTACTCCAAACCAGAAGAACTAACTCTGTATCTGCTTGACCTACCTGGCGATCAAATACTCATCAATCAAAATGTAGCAATACCCGATTCAACCATGGCGCTCTCCGATTTAGGTTTGCCACCCATAGTACTTGCCTTCAACGAAGGAGGTAAGCGATTCATCGCAGGCTATTCATTAGCTCCCAACTACGATCCTGGAAAGAAACAAAAAGGTATTACTTTTGAGGAGTTCCTTAAGGAGTGCGGGATCATCGAACAGTAGGTTCCTTCAACAGAACTTGACATCTCTCAGCCTTCTCTTAAACTAATGTATTAAAGGAGGTTTTAATGTTCAACAACGGTCGAATGGTTATACGCATACTTATTTGTATGCTGACGGCGGCAGGGATATTCTGCAACCGCGATGATATAGACTGGGGGGAGCACCCGTCCTACATCGTCGCAACAGACACCATCTCAAAGATATACGTGCTTGACGATACCGGCGGGGTAATTACATCTATCTCTCCCCTGCAGGACAGCATGACGGGCATATGGTCTCCCACCCTCATCAATGGCAGCGAAGAACTGGCATTCCTCAGCCGCTCCAAACCCGGCTATCCTCCCTATCTGTACGTTACCGATCGCAGCGGAAAAAAACTCACGGCCTATGAGATTGGATCCCTTTCGGATCTCGACGGTTCACCCACATACCCCGAACTGGTGTTTGTCAGCGGAGACCGCATATCCATTCTGGATACGGAGGATGAAAAGACCTCCACTTTATTCAACGACACTGAAATGGAAAGCGAAGCGGTGGATAGCATATTCTTCCGCCAGGTTATGGCACCTGCATTCTCTCCAGATGGCGAGGTTGTGGCCTTCATGCAACTGGGCTATTATCATGACAATCCTGGAGGTCAGATTGTTGAAGTTCCTCGAATGGATATCGGGGTGGTCAATCGTGACGGAACCGGCTATCGCCTGCTTACTGCCGATATGAACGACCCTTTTTCTGCATCAACGAAATGGCTCAAGCTATGCTGGACCCGGGACGGCAACTGGCTTTTGGCGATTACGTCTGATGCAGACAGAATCGGAACCATCTATGTGATAGGTTACGAAGAGAGTGCAACCGAGGTGTCAATAACCCTCCTCGACAGAGACTGGTTCGACAGCTACAGCTACGTAACCCCGTCTCCTACAGGGGACACGTTGCTGCTGGGAACTACCCCAAATCACGCAGACCTTTACGTGCTGGAATTCCATGGAGAAGGAACCATATTCAATCTAGGAAGCCAGGTCTCAGGTAAACTGACAACCGCTGAGGTTTATGCCGATCCCGACTGGGGGCCTGGTACTCAATGAGAATTACGCTGGGATTATTGTTAATCCTGCCATTGACTGTTACGGCCTCGAACGAATCTGAAGTCGCTATTAGGCACAAGTGGCTCGCAGACGTTGCGCAGCGTTCCTTCAATATTCTTGAACGCGAGCTTGCTGCGAGCAAATCCATAGACGTCAGGGTGCAGGCCGGTCTCGCTCTTCTGCCGTACAATCCCTATAAAATCTCAACCACCCTCCTTCAGACACTGCAAGAAGGCAGAGCCAGCTCCGTGCTTGCCGACTCCACCGTGGACAAACTTGTTCCCTACCTTTCTCCAAGACTCGTTCGGTACGCCAGACGCGCTGAACGCAAGAACCCGACCCCGCGATGGGCGTTAAGACTCCTGGTTTACGTGGGCGAGGAGCAGGACATTGCAACCATGGAACGTTACTTCACCTCACCTGCGGCAGATCATGAGATGATAGGCTTGCTTGCCAATTACGGAAGGCAAGCCATCCCGCTTGCCGAGAAGCTGATGCATCGTTCTTCCGACGAATCGTGCCGCGCCGCTATTTTGATTACCGAGCTTGCCGATACCGCCCACTACGATGAGATGGAACTCTACGGCAAAAACAATCTCTGTCTTGCCTGGAATTTTGCCGAGCTTGAGCCGGAACGCGCGCGGCCTCTGATATTTGCCCATCTTGAATCGGATAACGCCGATGACCGCAGGGATGCCGTGTACGCGGCGGGAACCATCGGGGACTCAGCCTACCTGTCCCGTTTGACCGAATTGCTGGCGGATCCGGATACGTTAGTTGTCTGTAACGCGGCGTTCGCTCTGGGGTTCTATGGTGATACGAGCGGCGCTATGATTCTCAGACAGGCTGCATCGGATACGGTCAGCGCCCTGGGCGTTCACTGTGAGCGGCTTCTTTCAAACCTGCCCTCCTCACTCATCCAGCCGGTTTTGCATAACCTCCTTTCTGCCGATTGCGACGCGGCGACCCGCAGAGCGGCTAATGCGGCGGGTAAAATGAAGGATTCATCCGCGCTGCCCTGCCTTATAAATCTGCTCGAGGAAGACAGGCGCTCGCTGCAGCGCGCCGGTATTGATGCCCTGGCACAGATAGGGGATACCTCGGCGCGCGGCTGCATTCGTCCTTTTCTGGCAGATGAGAATCTTACCATCAGGATAAGAGCCGTACTTGCCCTGGGAGCGCTTGCCGACACCGCGGCAGTAGCTAAACTCAGCATCATGCTTTTCTGGGAGGTCGGCCCAAAGGGAGAGCAGGGTTGGATTCGCCATCCCATCGTGGACGCCCTGGTGATGATTGGCGATACATCGGCCCTGCCCGCTTTGGCACTTATGCTCAATGAAGGAGATCCTTATCTTGCGCTGAAGATACTCAAGATGTTTGAGGAGAAGGCTCCTGATGATTATATCCCCTATGTTGAGCCGCTCCTGGAATCAACCTTTGCCCCGCTGCGCGTGCAGGCCGCAACCGCTATCCTGGCCATGGCCCGGCGCTAGGAGCTTGTCTGAGAATAACTACAAAGAACACAGAGGGCACAAAGCGGAATTCAACCAGTCAAGGTAAGATATGTATATGCGTAGCTTGAGAGGATCGAGTCTTTTTCTTAATCGGTGGAATCTGTGGTTTATTCGACATTCTCGGACAGCTTCCTAGGGGGTAAAGGTCTTCATTACCGCGTTCTTGATTGCGTTGGAGGTAACGGTTGCGCCTGACACCGCGTCTACTGCCTGAATTTCCTCAGTTGAAGAAAGACCTGTAAAGAGATCGAGGAATCCGGGCGCGCAACACTGGGAGCCGATGCCGGTGGTTTCATTGAACCCTTCACGGGGAATCTCGACTCGTGTGATTACTCCATCTTTGAGACGGACGATGACCTTGAACTCTCCGGCATACCCCTGGGCGAGAGCCGTTCTAGTCAGTCAAGAACCGGTCTGGGGTGGAGCCTGGGTTTCTTGGGATTCTTCTACACGCTCTGGTTCGGTGGATGATGTATCCTCGGCTGCAGCTTCGCTGTCGCCGTCACCCAGATAGGGCACCCAGCGCTCCACGCCTTCGCGCACGCCTGCGGTCACCGCGTTGGAAGATATGGTGGCCGCGGTGATGGCTTCTATCTTGCCGCCTTCCTTGGTCAGGAATATCTCGTCAAGCTCCAATCCCTCGAACTGATCGCGGAACTCATCGGTGGTTACGTTGGCGCCCAGACCCGGGGTCTCGGTCATACCTTCTGCAGCCGACGCCACCCGGATGGCGGTAACCGTGGAGTCCATCCTCAAGCCTACCATGGTTTCCACCGGCCCGGCATAGCCTTTGGGAGTAACGGTAAACACCAGACCTATCCTGTCGCCCCGGGCATCCAGTCCGTGGTAGATGACCGAGGTATCGGTTCCTTCTATCAGGGTGTCAGGCTCAAAGCTCTCCGCCTCAGGTAAAAGGGTAGTCAAGGCGTCCTGCCTGGCTCGCTTGGCTTGCTCGGCAATCACCGGTGACGTAAAACCGTACACCACCCCGAGCAGACCTGCCGACCCCAGAACCACCCCCAGCATCACCAGAATCATCTTGACTTCGAGCTTCATTTGCGCTCCTTTCTCTTCTTCCGCTGACCCAGAATCTTCGGTCTCGTGTATTTATCAATCAACGGCGTGGCCACGTTCATAAGCAGAATGGAGTAACTGACCCCCTCGGGATAGCCTCCCCATAATCGAATCAATATCGTGAGTATCCCGCACCCTATTCCGAATATCCACTGACCCGCAGGCGTTACCGGCGTGGTTGAGTAATCGGTGGCCATGAACAAAGCGCCCAGCATGAGACCGCCCGACATGAGGTGAAACCATGGGGTTACCGGCGTGCCCTTAAACACCCAGGCAAGCAAAGCGCCCAGGAAGACGGTGCCGATGTACGCTGCCGGAATGCGCCAGTCTATCACGCGCATCACTATCAAGATGACCGCCGGTATCAGCAGCAACAAAACCGAAGTCTCGCCCAGCACGCCGCCCACCCTGCCGAAAAACAGAGCCTTTAAGGTTTCCGGGGAGTTGAGCGCTTCGGCAACCGCGACGTCGCCGATGCCCTTTATTTTTTGCACCACACCCAGAGGGGTGGCTCCGGAAAAGGCGTCCACGTTAATCCCTGACGTCGTCCCCAGACCTTCTCTTAATATCCAGCCCGAGGTCATCTTTCCGGGCCAGGAAGCCATAAGGAACGCACGACCCGCCAGAGCCGGGTTCATGAAATTGTGACCCAGACCGCCGAACATCGCCTTCACGATGATGATGGCGAACGCCGAACCCACTGCCGCCATCCACAAGGGTGCGGTGGGAGGCAGATTGTAGGCCAGGAGCATTCCGGTGATGATGGCCGAGCCGTCAAGACAGCTATCCAGCGGCCGCTTGAACGCAAGGTTCATGAGGAACTCGGCTCCTATGGCGGTTGCCACGGCGATGAGCACCAGCCACAGGGAGCGCAGGCCAAAGAAGTAAATTGCGCCGCCCAGGGCAGGCAGCAGCGCAATGGTAACCACAAACATCACCTTGCGTACGCTGAAGGGAGCCTTGAAGTGCGGGGACGGGGAGACTATGAACTTGCGGGTGTTGCGGGTATTCTTGACCTCTGAGTTCATCTGGTCTCCTTTTGGTTCCCGTAAGAATCTCGACAGGGGGTAAGGAAGGAAGTTGGTGTGTTACCGGGCATTACTTCTTCTCCTTTTTGCGGCTGCGTTCAGCAAAGACAAGGGTCTTTCCGTACTTAATCCACTGCACCAGACGGCGCCCCGAAGGGCAGACGAACGCGCAGGAGCCGCACTCGATGCAGTCAAGTATCCCCCAGCGCTCGGCTTGCTCCAGCTTCTCGTACTCGCCCATGCGGGCAATCTCGCAGGGCACCAGTCCCATGGGACATACGCCCACGCACTTACCGCAGCGCAGACAGTTGACCTCCTCAGCTATCTTAAACAAACTCTTTTTGTCGTTCAGGAACAGCATCCCTGAGGTGCCCTTGATTACCGGCACGTCAAGGGTTGACTGGGCAATGCCCATCATCGGCCCGCCGGATATAAACTTGGTGGCGTTGGGTTTAAGGCCTCCGCAGTGTTCTGCAACGTCCGTGGACAGGGTGCCGATGCGAACCAGCAGATTCTTGGGTACGTTGATTGCGGGCCCGGTTACCGTAACCACCCGCTCGTACAGTGGTTTTCGTTGAGTAACCGCTTCGCAGGCGGCATAAGCGGTGCCGGTGTTCTGAACGACTACTCCCACCATGAAGGGCAGCCCACCGCGCGGCACATCGCGTTTCAAGATAGCGGAAATCAGTTGTTTTTCCGCACCCTGGGGATACTTGGTCTTGATAGTGAGTATCTCGGCTTGCGGCCAGACCTTTGCAGCGGCCTCGGTCATCACCTTTATCGCCTCCGGTTTGTTGTGCTCGATGGCGATATACGCCGTATCCAACCCCAGCACCTTTGCCAGAATCTTCGCTCCCTGGATTATTCCCTCCGGCTTCTCCCGCATCAGACGATCATCTGCGGTAAGAAATGGCTCGCACTCCGCCCCGTTGATGATAAGGGTGTCAATCTTGACCCCCCTGGGCGGGGTGATTTTTACCGATGTGGGGAACGCGGCGCCGCCCAGACCCACGATGCCTGCGTCACGGACTATCTCACGGATTTTGCCTGCAGAGAGCCTGGCAATTTCGGCTTCACTGCGCGGCTTGATTGCACAATCCAGCTCATCTTTCCCGGCCGCTTCGATTATGATGGACTTTACGGGGGTCGGCAGCACCGGATGAGGCCAGGGTTCAATTGCCTTTACCTTGCCCGCCACCGATGAGTGCACCGGAGCGGAAATCATCCCTGTTGCCTCGGCAAGCAAGGTTCCCACCTTGACCTCATCGCCAACTGCAACCACCGGTTTGGCCGGAGCCCCGATGTGCTGCGAGCATGGTATTACCACCTGTCTGGGAGGAGGCATGACCTCTATTGCCTTGTTTTCTGCAAGGTGTTTAAACTCAGGCGGATGAATGCCGCCGCGAAACGTAATCATCTCCGAGCTCCTTTGCTGCTTCCGTGATGCGTGCGTGTTACGTGTGAACGTATTCGTCATACAAAATTCCGAAGATTATAGACGCCAAGGATGCTTTGTCAACTTTCACTTAATCCCTGTCCGGGATTCCCTGACGTCCAGGGGGCGTGGTATTCATCAAAACCCTGATTCACGGCTCATCTCATACATGGTTTTGAGAACCTTGAGATCAAGTTTGAGCGCCTCGCTTTCGCCGAATTCCTCTCGTATGGGATCGAGCGCCTCGGCAATCTTGCGTTCGTTGTACTGGTGGGCGAACCGGTCGGCGTTGGCCATAGACCCTGAATAGAACCGCTGCCACAAAAAGGTGTAGACCAGAAACGCATCCAGGTAATGCGCCCCCAGCAGGGCGTTGACGATGAGGTAGGTATCGCCGGCATTTACTGCAAACGCCCACAACCCGAAGACCGGCCTGCCCGCGTAGACCTCACCCAGACCGGGAACAAGCGAGAGCAAACGCGCGGTGCGGGGATTTTTGAGCCGCAGGGGTTTGCTCCGTTCGATGAGAACGGCAAGGGAATCGTCTCCTGCCTTGCGAAACTCCTCTGAGGCCTGGGTATAATCACCCGCCTCAACGTACGCCCAGCCGCGCAGACGGTATGCCGGAGAACCGTAAATCGCTTGAGTGGTAGAGTCCACCGCCCGTGCCGCAAGGTAGGGGTTGTCTTCTTCAATCAGGAGCACCGCCCGCACCATTCTGACCATGGGGCTTTCGACGGAGTAAAGGATAGCGTCGGCTTCGGTCCGTTCCCCGTTGCGGTAAAGCGCCAGTGCCAGCTTTGTCTGCGTCAGCAGGGTATCAGTGCCGGGGACAGAATCGTAAGACGATAAGAAGAGGACTCTTTTATATTCCAAAGCCGCCGCATCAAACTCGCCTGAAGCGTACAGGTTATCAGCCGCGAACTCTGTACGGGAAATGTCGGGGGCATCTATCGAGACAAGCGCGAAGAGGTGAAGGGTGAGGGGGCCGAGGAGGAGGGCGTTCACGGACGTTTTATCTCAGGTTCCAGGTCGAACTGGTTCAACAGATTCCTGAGCTGCTCTTCCCGTTTGCGTTCCTGGTAGTTGTTGTAGTCGAGCGCGGCGTTGGCCGCGCCGTAGACGTTGCCCAGCCAGAAAATCCCGCCTAAGGATGCGGTCACCGTCCCTTTTACCGTATTGCTGGTGGACGTGTCCGGTGAAAAAAACAGGTAGTAGACACCTGCCCCACCCAGGAGCGCGGTAATGGAGAACGACTGCCACGCGTCGCCCCAACGCCCGCAGTACGCCTGGCCGGCGCCGGGAAAGACGGTGGAAAGCCCCGCGGAGAAAAGTAGACTGCGGTGTTTGAGCGGAGTGTTGATAACGGCCACGCTCGAATCTCTGAGGCCGCTGGCATCTAATAATGAAAAGTGGCGTGCGGCCGAGGCGCCGTCGCCGGAGAATGCAAGGGCAAACGACCGATATACGGTGGAGTTGTATTCGAGATCCGTTCCCTCAAGCAAACAAGCAAGGTCAATCACCCGGCTAAAGTGATGTTGGGAAAACTCGGCGCGCAAGAGACCGTACCCGAAGCGTGCCCGATCGTGAGGCAGAGTGTGCATGCCGAACTCATAGAGGCTGGCCGCGCGCCGGGCAGAGTTGATTTTAAGAAGCGCCTCGCCCGATTTAAGCAGGGCGTAGGATGCAAGAGAGGTATCCGCCAGCGAGAGGAACGCGATGCGCTCATATTCCAGCGCGGCTCGAGTAAAGTCGCCGGTTGAGTACAGGTGATCGGCAAAATCTATGGGCGCTTGAGCAAAAAGCAGGAAAGAGAGCAAAACAGTCACTGTTCCTCTCCTTTACTGTGGGTGCACGAATCCGTCGCTGTGTTAACGCGCCCCAATCTCTTAATCTTTGAAGGAAGGTAATGGTTGTCCGGAGGATCGGCCAGTCTTTCGTTCTCGATGTGGGAGTAATATACGTTAAGCTGGCGCCATGCGCCCGGGTTGCAGCGCTGGAGTCTGTCGAACGTCATGAGCGTCCCCCAGAACGGACCGTAGCGCCGGTAAGATAGTCGGTTGAAAGCCGAGCAGGTGGGCGAGAAGTTGCAGATATGACCGCCTTGAAGCGGAGAGATAAGCTTCTGGTAGATACCCAGCGCCATGTCCGCGCCTACTGCCAGGGGATTGGCCGGGCGGGCAAGGAGCGTCAGCGCACCTCCCAGAAGGAAAACAATCGCTGTCATGCGTTTCATGACACCATCCTAAGGAAATGGGCGGATATGTCAAGGGTTGACAACCAGCGAATATCACCTAAAGTTATTCTGAAAGGAGGTAGGATATGGGGTTGCTCCTTACAGGAGCGGGGACTGAAGATTCGGGGATGACATTGCGGGCACAACTGGGATTTGAGCCGACCCTTCTGGGATGAGATATGCAGAGAGAAGATAGAATGGGAATGGGATAAGCGAGACAAGGACGGCGTGCGCTTACAGCTGCTGAGGGTGGATTTCTGACGAATTATCCGTAAAGTAGGGTTGATGAGAATCAAAGGCTGTCTTTTAACTTTTGTTCTGGCGACGCTTGTCTGGCTGACAGGCTGCGTCTCTCCCTTCTACTCGACGGCGAAGATAGAGCGCGGGCTTATTGTGAACGCCGGCCTGTCTCTGGCAGCCTACCACGTTCCCATAACCGCCGGGCCAAGCTACTCCATCGGCGTCAGGGGTGATGCCGCGGCAGGCTACGGGTTCAGTTCTTATCTCAGGTTGAATGCGCGGGCCTCGCTGGGACTGGGAACCCAGTTTTCAGGAATGCACTATCCCTTTTTCGCAGACGGCGCGGTTGGCGCACAAACAGCCTGGTCTCTGGGAGCAATAACCCCTGCCTTGCACGTGGAACTGTCCGGCTATCTGGGTGAAATAACCCTGTCCCCTGCGCTGCTGCTGGGGATAGGACGCAAGGAATACCTTACCTTTGGCGCCCGCATGCACGCCCACGATTTTTGGCATGGGTGGGATCCAGTAGCGGTTGACGCCTTTGCGTGCGCGCATCTTTCGCCCCGCTGGAGCATATTTGCAGGAGCTGAAATTTTTTATCTCACCTACGCTCCGGCCGTCACACTGGGAGCCGGATATAACGTAGCATTCAAATGAGACAAGGACGACAAAAGCCGTCTGGCTAATTCAGCAAAACCAACTTATGTGATCGGGATTGCGTCCCCTTGCGAACAACCAGGAAGTAGACACCTGCAGGAAGCGCACGCCCACAATCGTCTTCACCAAGCCAGTAGGCATGACCCAGTCTATCAGGTCTCAACACCGATACCCGGCGCCCGGAAGCATCGAATATCGAAAAGGGAGTCGCTTGAGCGGATGCCGGCAACCATATCTCAAATTGACGCGGTGCCTGTTGAGTGATTCGGGGTGAATCGGGAATCGCGTCAACCCGGAAATTCAGTGCAACGTCCCG
>JAUVJT010000059.1 GCA_030592225.1 Candidatus Stahliibacteriota bacterium
TATCTCCTTTAAGATTGATTCATTTATAGCCTACATTAAAGGATTTACCCCAGGATGTCAAGCGTAAAAAAGGCGGCCCTCGATATGTGGGGCCGCCTTTGAATGTTTTGGAATTGGTTAAAAGTAGTAGTTGAGCCACATACCGGTCGAAGTCGCGCCAATGAACCCTCTAACGTCAGTGAACTCATCGTCGTAGAATTCCCACTCTCCACCAAACGTCAACAGGCGGTATCTAAATTCTCCGCCTACACTGAATTGTTCGGCAAAGAAGTATTCAACCCCGGTTCCACCGGTAAATACAAATGTGGACCTTAAGCCATCTATAAAATCGTCAAGGTCATCCTCAAAGTAGGGATCATCAACCTCGACATCAACTGCAAAGAAAGGCTTGCCTGTCGAAAAATTGATAAAGGGCTTAAGGTCGGAAGAACCAAGAAACAGTTTAGTCCCGAGAGTAGGCATCAGAACACTGGCACTGGCCTCATAAGTATCAACACTACCATTATATCGATACTCAACGCTGCCACTGAACCCTGCATAGTTGATTGAAAAATAGGGAATTGCGGGACCAACCTGGTATCCAATATAACACTCGGGGATCGTACCGATAGGATTAATCCCGAATGCAACTCCGCCGAACCCAACGCAGGCCGTAATTAAAAGGAGACAGATTATTGAACGCATTCTTCCTCCTTACTATTGGAAATAGTAGTTAAGCCACAGGCCGGTAGAAGTTCTGCCTATGCTGCCTTTAACGTCGATGAATTCATTCTCGTAGACTTCCCAATCTCCACCGGCGATCACGAAGCCATATTTGAATTCCCCGCCTATACTGAATTTTTCGGCGAAAAAGTACTCTATGCCTGCGCCTCCGGCAAAGACTAATGTAGCATCCAGGCCATCCTTTGCAACATCAATTATACTGTCGATCTCGTCTTCATAATCCGGGTCATCCAGATCAAGTTCAACGTTGACCGACAGCAGGAGAGGCATTCCAGCAGAAAGACGAATGAAAGGTTGGAGATCAGAAGAACCAATTAAGAACTTTGTGCTTAAAGCAGGTGAGATGATGCTCGCGCTTCCGCGTCCTGAGTATTCCTCATCGAAATCCACATCACGATACTCGAAACTTCCACTGACGTTGAAGAAGTTGAACGATAGCGCAGGAACAACAGGACCAATCTTGTAGCCGATGTAGCTCTCAGGCATGGGGCCGATGGGGTTGACCCCGAATGCCACACCTGCGAATGCTACGCAGGCGGTTAAAAGAATCAAGCTGGTGAAAACACGCATTTTTCCTCCTCGTGTTTTTTCCACACGCTTGGTGGAATTATATGATAATATACGAATTTATAGAGTTGTCAATTCATTTTCGTGCAATTGCTCTTAATGTTCAGCTACCTTCTCCTACTGGGCAGTCGGAAACTAAGTTTTTTCCTTTAAGAGGTACAGCACCGAAAATATCTTGCGCAGCATTGATAAGGTGATGGTCACGTACAGCACGCCAAGGATCAGTTCAAACTTGATGAACATTTACAAGGAACTCCATTCCTCTTACCACAGGATGATCAATCATCATTTTTCTGCATCATCTTATACTTAATTGTTTAAACGCCCATTTCAGCCCCTCGGCAAGGGTGGACAGGGTCTCTATATTGGAAAGATCTATACCCAGATGGATGATGGTCTGGGCAACCTCGGGACGGATGCCGGTAATGACGCACTCCGCACCCATCAACCTGACTGACGAGGCGGTCTTGAGAAGATGGTTGGCCACTGCCGAATCAACCGTGGGAACGCCTGTGATATCGATTATCGCTATCGCCGATTGTGTATCGGCTATGCTGGTAAGTAATTCCTCGGTTAACCGCTGGGAACGCCTGGTGTCAAGAGCGCCGATAAGGGGTATGACCAACACCCCATCCCAGACCTTTATGGTTGGGGTTGAAAGCTCAAGGATAGCGGCACGCTGTTGCTGGATAAGAGTCAGCTTTTTCTTTAACTCCCCCTCGACCCGCTTGCGTTCGGCAAGTTCGGCCTCAAGCTCGGAGGTGCGTCCGGCAACCATGGCCTCCAACTCCACGTTCTTGAGCCGGTAGATCTCCGCTTCCTTCTCTTTGCGCTCGCTTTCGTATCTGACCTGCAGTTGAGCTATCTTCTCACCACTCTCTCCACTGAAAATCTCCGCCTTAAGCTCACTGTATTTCTTGTAGTAACCGAAAGATTCTTTGTAATCCTCCTGAACCTCAAATAATTCGGAAAGGTATTGATAGCTGAGCATTTCCCAGTATTTTGCCCCGATTTCGACAGCGATCTCCAGCCCTCTTTGCAAACAATCAAGCGCCTCATCATATCGCTTCAATCGGATGTAGATTCGCCCGATACAGCAGCAAGACGTTACGATACCTTGTTTATTATCGAGCTCTTCCCTGATCTTCAGGGCTTTGAGAGCGTATTCCAGCGCCTGATCGTAATCACCTTGCTCAACATGGATATTTCCAATATTGTTGTAGCAACCTGCGACACCTCTGCTATCCCCCAACTCTTTCGTCATCTTCAACGCCTTAAGATGATACTTCAGCGCTTGATCGCTATTTTTTTGATTGTGATAAACAGCTCCAATGTTATTGCAGCAATCTGCAATACCCTGTTTATCCTTAGTCTCCTTCCTGATTTTCAAAGTCCGCAGATAATACTCCAGCGCCTGTTCATAATCAGCTTGCACATAATAAACGTTCCCAATATTGTTATAGATAGCTGCGACACCTTGTTTATTATCCAATTCTTCGAAAATCTTCAAGCCCTTGAGGTAGTATTCCACCGCCTTATCGTAATCGGTTCTATTGTTATAAATAACCCCCATATTTACATAGGCAGAGGCGATGCCTTTCTTATCCTCGATCTCTTCAGATATCCTCAAGGATTTGAGATAGTATTCCAAGGCCTTATCGTAATCACCTTTCCCGCTATAGGAAACGCCGATGACCCGGCAACTTTGGGCAACCCCTTCCTTGTAATTAAGCTTTTCGGCCAAAGCAAGCGCCTGGCTACCGTAGGTCTCCGTTTTTTCAGGGTTGGAATGGGAAAGTGCGGCAGCTATTTTATTCAGCGCCTCCACCTTTTCCCTGCCCTCTTCACCCTTGTCACCAAGCCTAGCCAGCTTGGCCTCAAGAGCTTTAATCTTGTCGTCTGCCATTAGATATCACCTCTACCTATAATATTCGCAACTTTCATATCCTCTACCCACGTTCTCTCTGCTGAATCTGACTCGTTTATCGTCCCACTGTCTTTATCTCTCATCCTCATTCCATACGAGGTACTTCTCAGACTTCTCTACCCTATTATACTCACGATGGTATCAGTATAGCTCCGAACGACTTGTTGTCAATAGGGTATTGGACGGAAGGATGGTTTCAGACTATAGAATCGTAGACCCCGGTATTCCCTTGTACCGGTTACGGTTAATGAAGCTGGTTAAAAGGGATGCCTTGTTGAATGAACGGTTCTTAAAAGCGTCAAGTTTCTTAAGCAGACCGTCAGGGGCAACCTTGACCCGGATAAGGGCGTTGGGGTCTATCTGATAGACGGGTATGCGGCGGATGGTCAGGGGACCGCGTACCCCGTGCCAGCGCTCCGCGCCAACCGTGAACCCTGTTTTGTAGCCCGCACGGTGGGTGGCAGCGATAACCCGGGCATTGAACCGACCGAATGGATAGGCGATGGCGGGCATCTCGATTCCCAGGCGACGTTCGAGCAGCACCTTGGACTCGGTCAACTCCCATATCAGACGATCGTCGGTGCAGCGCTTGAGGTCGGGATGGGTCATGGTGTGAGAGCAAATGCTCCACCCTGCATCGAGTAGTGCTTCGATTTCGTGCCAGTAAAGGTGGCGCAGGGAACCGCCCCCGATATCCCAAAGATTGGTCTTGCCGGTATATCCGGCAACCACGGACACCATGCCGGCAACCCCTCGTTTCTTCATGATGGGATAGGCGGTGGTGAATATCTCCTCGTACCCGTCATCAAATGAAATCATAACCCTGGGATGGCCATCCGGATGGCCATCGAGGAAGCGCATCCCGTAGCGTACCGGAGACACCACTTCGGTCTCGGCAAGAAGCAGGTCGAGCACCTCGGCAAACCGCTCCGGATGCACGTTGGTCCATCCTACCCCATGTTTACTGATATTATGGAACTCCAGTATGGTTAACATCGTTGTGCTCCTTGCCTCCTCGATGGACAAAAAACCGCAGCACCGGAGCGTGATAGGCTTGTCACTTTCCCCTCCCGCACTTCGCGGTAGTAGTTCTCCACCATGCCTGCCACGCTAGGCCAGGAGTAGGTGAGCGCCTTGCGCCGTCCCGCCTTACCTGTCTTGCCCCACTCGCTGCGACGATTGGCCAGTTCAAGGACGCCCCTGGCAAGGTCCGCTGAATCACAAGGACGGACGAACACCCCCTCCCTGACGCTCATAACGTACTTGAACGCGGGGATGTCGGTTGCCACCACCGGCTTGGCGCACGCCATGGCTTCGATAAGGGTGATGCCGAAGCTTTCTGCGCCGATGGACGGAGTGATGGACAGGTCGCACCAGCGATAGTACTGTGCACGTAGAGCGCCGGTGACCTCGCCTGCGAAAACGATTGAATCGCGCACCGCCGGAGAGATGTAACGATTGTAGTAGCTCCTCATCGGCCCGCCGCCGCAAATAACCAGCTTCACGTCGGGGACGTGTTGTTTTATTGCAGGCATGGCTGATAACAGGTGACGCACCCCTTTCTTGGGATCAAACCGCCCCATGAACAGGAGTTTGAGGGAGGAGCGAGGGAGTTCGGTGAGTGCGCTCCGCCCCGGGGAAAAAGTCTCGGTATCCACCCCGTTGGGAATAATGCGGTAAGAGCCGGGGAAGAAAACAGACATGGTATCACGGGCTACGGGAGAGACCGCGATAAGACCGTCGTAGTAGCGGAAGAACTGCCTGCGCAGGGGCTGCTTAAAAATCCGGTACAGGGATGAAGGGGAGTGCCCGGCGTGAAAGGTTCCCACAGCGACGGTGCGACGCTTATCGTTGCGGGAATAGTGCAGAACAGCCATGGGCAGCATGGGAGCAAGCGAGCCGTGCACGTGGATAACGTCGTAGTGTTTGCGCCGCAGGAGGGTGTTGATACGCGTCCATATCCCTGCACCCATGGTGATACGGGAGAAGCTCTTGTTGATGGGAAGGGCTACTCCTCGACCTATGCGTATGGTCGGAACGTCGTTCGGGTAAGAACCGGGGATGCGAGAGGTTAGAATCTCAACCTGGTGTCCCCGTTCACGCAGCTGCCTGGAGAGGTGGTAGACGTGTTCACTTATCCCTCCCACGTGAGGGAAGTAGTGCTCACTGACCTGAAGAATCCTCAAACCGGCAAGCTCCTGAAACGGCCCGGGAGATTGTCTGGAAATAACCACAGCGTGCCCCTTGGGATATCGATTTTACAGTATCCCAGATGTAGGGGCGACGCATGCGTCGCCTCCCCCTTGCCAGATAGACTTTCAGCCATTCTCGAACAAGCTTCAGGCTAACCCTTATACTCTTTAAGAGCCAGTCCCAGGATGTCTATCGCATCCTTTAGAGAGGGTTCCTCAAGAACGTACGCGATACGAACCTCATCACGACCGGCCTTCTTGGAGGCGTAAAATCCGGCGGCCGGCGCAACCATGACCGTCTTCTTGTCGCTGGAGAAATCTGTCAGTAGCCATGCGGCGAACTTCTCCGCATCCTTGAGCGGCAGACGTGCCACGGTGTAGAATGCACCTTCAGGGGTTGCGGTGAGCACGCCCTCAATTTTGGCCAGTTCCTCTATGAGTACCTTGCGACGCTTATCATACTCGGCAATCATCGATTTCATAAAGCGATGCATGTTCTTAAAGCAGGCCACCGCCCCGTACTGCTCAACGGTGGGAGGGCAAAGCCTTGCCTGAGCGAACTTCAGCATGGTGGCCATAACTTTCTTGTTATGACTTACCACGAAACCAATCCGCGCCCCGCACGCCGAGAAACGTTTGGAAATCGAGTCGGTGACGATTACCTGGTCTTCGATATCGGGCAAGGTCAAGGCCGAGGTATGCTCCCTGTTATCGTAGATGAATTCACGGTACACCTCGTCGGAGATAAGGTAGAGTTTATGTTTTTTGACAACCTGTCCCAGAACAAACATCTCCTCAGGGGTAAGAACCGTTCCCGTGGGGTTGTTGGGGGTGCAGATAAGGATGGCCCTGGTCTTTTTGGTGATATACTTCTCTATCTCCTTCTGCGCGGGCAGCCGGAAACCCTGTTCCACAGAAAGCTTTATGGGAACAAGCTTTACCCCTGTAGCCGCGGCAAAACCATTGTAGTTCGTATAGAAGGGTTCGAACACGATGACCTCGTCGCCGGGATCGGCAATGGACCAGAGGGAAAACAGTATGGCCTCCGAACCGCCGGTGGTGACCCATACCTCGTCGAGGTCTATACTTATACCGTAGCTGGCCAGGTAGTCAACGATGGCCAGCCTGAGTTCCACGATGCCGCCCGACGGTCCGTAAGCCAGCACCGGCTCAGTGAATTTACCCACTGCGTCGAAGAATTCCCTAGGTGTATGAATGTCGGGCTGACCTATATTCAGGTGGTAAACCTTTACTCCTCTCTTCTTCGCCTCATCTGCCAGCGGAGCGAGTTTGCGAATAGGAGAGGAGGGCATGGCGGCTCCTCTGCGTGAGATATCCATCCTACCTCCTTGTTAGAGGGTTGGTGTCGCGCTCCGTAATGGAGCCGACAAAACTGGTGTGAAATGGCTTGGAATCGTAGAGTTCCCGGGCGACCGCAAGTACCTGATTCGCCGAAACTTTCTCAAAGGCCTCTATGGTCTCAGAGATGGTCCGGAAGCGCTGTGCAGTAAGCTTCCAGTGCCCCAGCCGCATCATGCGGTGCGAGATACTCTCCATGTTCAAGAGCAAAGAACTCTTGGTGAGCGTTTTTGCCGTAGCAAGCTCCCCCTTCCTTAACCCTTTCCTGGTCAAACGCTTCAGCTCTCCTTCGATTGCCGAAAAAACCTTATGCAGCTTGCTCTTCTCGGTGATGAAATAAAAACCGCTAATCCCTGAATCCTCAAATAGATCGAGAAACGAGGAAACGGTGTAAACCAGCCCCTTGTCCTCGCGGAGAAGAGAAAACAGGCGCGAACTCATCCCACCGCCCAGGAGTGTGGCCAGCAGTGCCAGAGGAAATCGGTCATCCGAGTTGATTCCCACGGTCTGCCTGCCCATCACCGCGTAAACCTGGGAGATGTCCGACCGGGTCTGTACCATGCTGACCGGCTCCTTCTTTTCCTCAGGCGCCAGGCGTTCCTTGCGGACGCTGCGGTCAAGTCCGGTACGTTTGGGCAGGAGCGCGGTCAGTTCTTCCTCGTGAACGTCGCCCACCGCTACCAGGATGGAATCGGACAGGGTATAGTTCTTTTTATAGATTTCAAGAAGCCGGTCGCGCCCGATGCGCTGCAGTACCCCCCGTCTGCCCACCACCGGATACCCCATGGGGTGAGGGGAAAAACAAGCGTCAAAGAAGCGGTCAAACACGGCGTCCTGAGGATCTTCCTGTGCCGACCGCATCTCTTCGTATATGACCCGCTTTTCCTTGCGAAGCTCTGCGGCATCGAATACTGACGAACCCAGCATCTCGAAGAGCAGTTTGAGCAAAGGCTTCATCGAATCGGTAAGACAGCGAATGGTTAGACCGGTAATCTCCTTGGAGGTGAACCCATCCGAGATGCCGCCCAGACGTTCAATCTCCGCGAGTATCTGTTTTGATGAACGCCTCTTGGTTCCCTTGTAGAGCATGTGCTCTATAAGATGACTGGTTCCGTTTCCGGCTTTCCCCTCGTCGCGTGAGCCTTGCCTGAAGAAAACCCCCAAAGCCACCGAAAGGAAGCCGGGGATGCGCTCAGTGACGACGCGGAGGCCGCTCGGAGTCAGGTCTTCGCGAATTCCTTCGCCGGTCGTCATTACGTCTGTCTCCCCGGGGAGGGGAACCTCGCGAGCCGCCTCTATCTCTGGAGCTGCGCGGCTTATCTTGCGAGGGATCGAGGTTTGTAGTCAAGTCAATCCTGCCCATATCGTCTATCCCCTTAATCCTGACCTTGATTTTATCGCCAACCTTGACTACGTCTTCCACCTTTTCGACCCGGTGCGGTGCCAGGTTGGAGATGTGCAGCAGGCCGTCTTTGCCCCGGAACAGCTCCACGAAAGCGCCGAAGTTGGTGATACGAACCACGGTGCCGTCGTATATCTCGCCGACCTCCGCCTCTTTGACTATCTCCTTGA
Organism: Candidatus Stahliibacteriota bacterium; assembly: GCA_030592225.1. Taxonomy (GTDB): domain Bacteria; phylum Hydrothermota; class Tepidihabitantia; order B3-TA06; family B3-TA06; genus B3-TA06. The sequence goes on from JAUVJT010000059.1 coordinate 8,341, forward strand.
CCATCTCGAGGGCTGCCGCTACACCGTCCGGGTTTGTGCCCGCAATAATCACGGTTGAGGTTTCGTCATCGATGTCAATGGTAGTCTCGGTTTCCTCGGTCATCTTGCGAATCACCTTGCCGCCCGGGCCGATAATCTCGCCTATCTTATCGTGAGGTATGACCAGGGTTACGATACGGGGAGCGTACTTGCTGAGTTCACTGCGGGGAGCGGAGAGAGCCGCATCCATTACGTCCAGGATACCAATCCTGGCCGCGTTCGCTTTCTCAACAGCCTCGGCAAGGATGTCGACGGATACCCCGGTAAGCTTGAGGTCGAGCTGGATACCGGTAATGCCTTCACGGGTACCGGCAACCTTGAAATCCATGTCGCCGTAGTGATCCTCGTCACCCAGGATATCGGTAAGGATAACGTGGCCGCTGGATTCGCGAACAAGCCCCATGGCAATGCCTGCAACCGCCTTGCGCATGGGAACACCGGCGTCGAACAGCGCGAGTGAAGCGCCGCATACCGAGGCCATGGAGCTTGAGCCGTTGCTCTCAAGGATATGGGAGTTAATGCGGATGGTGTAGGGGAAATTGCCGTCTGCAGGGGACATCATCCGAACCGATTTCTCGGCCAGGGCGCCATGACCTATCTCTCGTCTGCCCGGGCCGCGCAAAAAGCGAACCTCGCCCACCGAGAACGGAGGGAAATCGTAATGAAGCATGAACGATTTCCAGGCTTCTCCTTCCACGTCGTCAATCCTTTGCTCATCGCTCTTGGTCCCCAGGGTTACCACTGCCAGGGACTGGGTCTGACCGCGGGTAAACACAGCCGACCCATGGGTGCGGGGCAGCACCCCCACCTCACAGGTGATGGTGCGAACCTCATCTGCTTTCCTTCCATCCAGACGTCTGCCTGAAATGATCCGGTCGCGGACGTCGCGTTCGATCAGACGATCAAGTACGGTGCCGATGATTCGCTCCGATTCAGGGTACTCCTCGGCAAGCGAGGCCTGAACTTCGGTGGCAATTTCTTTTTGAGCCTGGGAGCGTTCCTGCTTATCGGCGATATCGTTGGCCGCAGGAATCCTACCCGCTGCCAGCTCGGTTACTTTTTGTACAATCTCGGGGGGTGGACCTTCATCGTCAAAGGCCCTCTTCGGTTTGCCTGCCCGCTCAACCAGGTCGCGCTGCAATTGAAGTATGGGCTGGGTGAGTTCCAGTGCCATACGTATTGCGTCAACAACCACCTCGTTTGAAGCCTCTGTCGCCTCGCACTCCACCATGTTAATCTCTTCTCCGTTTGAGACCACCAGGATGTTGAAATCGCATTCCGTCAACTGAGACATGGTAGGGTTGATTATGAACTCCCCGTCTTTGCGTCCGATACGCACCGCGGCTATCGGCCCGGCAAAGGGCAGTTCCGAAAGCATGAGCGCGGTCGAGGCTCCGTTGATGGCGATGGGGTCGGGTTGATTTTCCCCGTCGTGGGAAAGAAGGAACCCGATGATTTGAACCTCGTGATTAAAATCGGCGGGGAACAACGGCCGAACGGGTCTGTCAATCATCCGGCAGATTAATTTTTCCCTATCCCTGGGTGCACCCTCTCGCTTAAAGAACCCGCCGGGTATCTTGCCTGCCGCGGAGTAGTACTCGCGGTAGTCAACGGTGAGCGGCAGGAAGCCAAAGCTCCTGGCCGGCTCTTCGTTATAACATGCGGTCACCAGCAACACCGTATCGCCGTACTGAATTCGCACGGCGCCATTGGCCTGCTTGGCCCAATGTCCTGTCTCCAGGATAAGTTGCCGACCGCCTATTTCGGTCTGCACGCGTTCCATTCTATTAACCGCGCAGGCCGAGTTTCTTTACAATAGCGTAGTAGGTATCCCTGTCCCTTTTGTAAAGGTAATTAAGATGCTTGCGGCGCAGGTTGACCATCTTGATCAATCCGCGGCGGGAATGGTGATCCTTGAAGTGCTGCTTCAGATGCCCGGAGAGGAGCTTGATCCTCTCGGTAAGAATCGCCACCTGCACCTCGGGCGAACCTGTGTCTGACCCATGGTGCTGGAACTCTCCTATGAGTTCGCTCTTTCGTTCTTTTGCTAACGTCATTATTTCTTTTCCTCCATTAATCTCGGTATTCTACTTTGTGAGGGGTATTTGTCAACCTGACACGCGGCGCGTCCCGTTAACTGCAGAATACCCATAACTTAATTTTCCCCTTGGAATCGGGATGAAATCAAGACGTGGTCTTATCTGCCACAATCTACACGCGAACCTTGACTTCCTCGCTGCGCTCGCTTTCGGAGCCGTCCGATAGAACCGATGACACCGCGAAAGCAAAATCGCCATCCCGGTCAACCTCCAGACGAAAGGACGGTCGCGCGAGAGGTGTCGCATTAAGACGTACCCACTCCATACCTTCCCGCTCATATACATAGTAACCGGGCTGGTTCACCTGATCTAACCATGCAAGGAACACGGTGCGTCCGGCAACCTTGGCGGCTATACCCGAAGGAGGCCTAAGTTGCACCTCAAGATGTGGAGCAGAAGAAAGCGATTGCTTAA
>JAUVJT010000189.1 GCA_030592225.1 Candidatus Stahliibacteriota bacterium
CAGATGGTGATCTTGTATTCATGGTACTGACCCACGATGTGATTCCCGACCCTTACAACGACGTGTTTTTTACCGTTTACTTCGACACTGATCAGGATGCCGCAACCGGCCTTTCTGCATCTGCTGGATGGGGCGACGCTGCGACTCCAAACACAATTGGAGCCGATTTCATGATGCTGGTAGGCGCCGAGTTCTCCGAAGGCGGCGTCAGGATACATGAAGATGAAGTCTACGCCTGGGATAACGCCGCCAGTGCATACAATCCGACAGCAGTCGGTTCTGTGCAAAGTGTTTTCCGACCGGCTAATACCGATACCATAAGAGGCGGAGTCAGTCTGACTGACATCGGGAATCCCACCGGCCAGATAAACGTGATGGCCATTCTTGTGTGTGATATTGACGGCACGGCTGACTACGACCATATCCCAAACAGCGGGTACGTGACCATTGATCTGGACAGCGGAAGCGTGCTACAATCTGCGATTGCACAATCTTCATGTTCGGGAGAAGGTATCGTAATCAACAAAAGTCCTGCTAAGAGAGTTTCGTTAATGACTGGAAAAGAAATAATCTTCGAGGAGGCTCGATGAAAAAAACTATAGCACTTCTTCTAATCGCCGCAAGCCTTGGCTTTGCCCTGCCCACCTTGCAGGGCACCAGGGGTACAAACTTTGTTTCCTCAGCATTGTGCGAGGATATGGGATATCTCTGGTTCTATATGGCTGCCGAAGGGTATAAAGAACGCGTAATCTTCCAGGATTCTGCAGGAACAACAGTCCGGGATACGTTCAACAACATGGCGGCAAAACCCATCGTCTCCATCGGGTTTACCCCCTGGCACTACCTCGAATTCTCAGTCTACGGTTCGGCATATTACTACATGAACTCGGATAACTCGGTAAGCGCCCTCGGCTTATCAGATGTAGGCGGACACGTAAAGGGAAGCATACCATTCAGCCCGCTCGATAATCCAACGGTACTCGCCCTGGGAATAGACGGTTTCTTCCTCATGTCTTTGCCGTTCGAGCTTGACGCCGCGGCCAACCTGACCATGGAGCAATATCTGGGCTACTACCCGTTTGATCAGGCGGGCCCGGAGTTCGGCGGCAGCTTGCTGTTTTCCCTCGCCTCACAGTACATATCCGCCCACCTCAACGCAGGCTACTGGTATCGCAGTGTACACACCCTGGGCGCCGCAACCCTCCAATATCCTCAGACCATCATCAGCGGATTGGGTGTCGAATCATCACCCTGGCCCTGGCTCAACGCATTTGCCGATTTCAACCTTAACTACCCCCTGGCCATGGGTGCCGCGATTGACCCTGCGCTCAGCGGGATGAGTACCCATGCCAGCCTGGGAGCCAGATTCCCGATCCTGATGGGCAAGAATAAAGGTTTCGGACTGCTGTTCACTCTCGCAGGCGGAGCCGATCCCATGCATTTCGGCGAAAGCATGTCGCTTTATGCCGGAATCGGAATCGGCGGCGACCTTATTCAACCCAAGGAAAAGCTGGTGGAAGGTCTTGTCACGGATGCCGAAACCGGCGAGCCGATTGACAGCGCCAAGATCGAGCTTGCAGGAGATCTGATAGACACAACCGTCTACTCCGATAGCACCGGTCGATTCGTCCTCCCCGAACTCGTCGAAGGCGACGAGATCAACGTAACCAAAGACGGCTATCATCCCGAAACCGTATCCGCTGAAGAGGTAGGCGAGGAACTCACTCTCACGCTCGATATGGACCCAATTAAGGAATCCTTCATTGCAGGGGTGATTTCGGATAAGGAAACTTCCAAACCTCTGCTCGCGGTTGTTACCTTCAACAACATCGAAACCGGCGAAGTTCTTCCTTCCATCACCTCAGATGCGGTTACCGGTTACTTCAGGGTCAAGATAGAGCCTGCAATCTATCGCATGAAAACTTCAGCGCCCGAATACAATGACGATTTCACATCGGTCACCATAGACACCTCCGACAACAAGATTGTGGATGTTTTCCTGGTTCCCATCGAAGTTGAAGTTCCCGAACCTGTAGAGCTTGAACCTGTCACTGTAACCGGCTTCGGAAGAGGACAGACCAGCCTGGGCTACGAACAGATGGCCCGGCTTGAGGAAGTGATCGAGATGCTTGAAGAGAATCCTGACGCAACGGTCGTTATCATTGGTCACACTGACAGTATCGGTTCTGATTTCTCTAACTTGAGCGTTGGTCGACGACGCGCCGAATCTGTGGCCCAGTATCTTCTCATGAAAGGCATCAAACCTGACCGCATGGATCTGGGTACTGGTGGTGAAAGATACCCGATCGGGGATAACCGCTACCGCAGCGGTCGTAAGGCCAACCGCCGCGTGGAAATCACCTTCTACCACGGAGATGAAGACGGTAAGGGAGACGGTGGTGAAGACGGTGGAGTGAAACCACCCACAAGAAAGTAGAAAATTATTCTGATATTGAGCGCGGCATTGGCCGCGCTCTTTTCTTTAGGCAGGAAAGCATGCATGAAGTACGTCTTTCTTTATTCAGCTTGACACCATCGGTGGTATAGTATATACTTCGCCATGGAAGAGGCAAAAATCCAGCCCGCACCGCAGTCACTTGACCGGGGCGAGTTCTATCCCAAGGTAGGTGACTGGATCGTCAAGGAGTTCGGCAAGAAACGTTACGAAGAGTTTCGCAAAACCCTGCCTGAGGAGTTGATCCATCGCCTTGAGAATGCTGACCCGGCTGGCTGGTATCCGGTACAGGATTCGAGGTTACTTTACGAGAAGATGTTTGCCTGCTTCGGTCAGGAATACCTGGAAAGCTACGTTCAATACTATGCAAGCCAGGCATTGAAGGGATTTTTGCGCGGGCTGGTTGCATTCATGAATCCACTGGGACTTGCCAGACGCTCGGCAGCCCTGTGGGGCAGGTTCCACTCCACCGGAAGAATAGAGGTGGAGCTTCTTTCCCGCAATCACGGAACCATCACCCTGCACGATTGGAATTACAGCCCCATCCACTGCCATATACACAGATTGTGGTACGCCGAGCTTGCCCGCATCGCCGGGGGAAAGGACGTACGGGTCACTGAAACCCACTGCGTGCACCGGGGCGACGAGTTCTGCCGCTGGGATATCCGATTTAATTGACAACCACAGATTTCACAGATTATTTACCTCACAAAACAATAAGGAGGGCGGACTCTCCAGTCCGCCGGAACTTGCCTGCGGACAAATCACTCCGCCAGGAACGGGTTAATCTTGAGCACGGTGCTGAACTTAGCCCTGCCCCCATGCCCTGATAGAACCAGGGTATCCGGCTCCAGAAGATTTTTTAATTTTCCAAGAGAGTTCATGAGCGCCTGTTCGTCCCCGCCTGCAAGGTCAAATCGACCGATGGAATCGGCAAACATGGTATCTCCGGTAAAGGCTAAACGTTTCTTTAAATCAATTAGACAAATGCTGCCCGGTGAATGCCCTGGAGTGTGGACAACCTGGAGAGTCAGGCCGCCGATATTGTAGCATACCCCTTCCCGAATCGTCATGTAAGGCTCAAACACCTCGTCACGATAGCCGAGTTCGACAAAGTCAGGCGGCACTCGATTAAGCAGAAACTTATCATCGGGATGGATTCCTATCTTCCAGCCTTTCTTTACGAGTTCAGGGCAGAATCCGGTGTGGTCAAAATGCCCGTGGGTCAGGAACACCTGCTTGGATTTCATATCCTTGAGTAATTCCAGGCAAGAGATAAGCTCATCTTCGCCGAACCCGGGATCGATAAGAATGGCCGCATCCTCGGTAGTGAGAAGATAGCAGTTGACCTCAAGTGAACCCACAATGAAACGTTGCAGTGTTACGTCGTCAAATTTCCATTTCTGCATGATGATTCCTTTTTAACCACAGATTACACAGATTTCCACAGATTTCAATTCTATCCTATCCGCAGTAGGGGCGAGGCATGCCTCGCCCCTACCTTTGAAGTGCAACAACCGCGTTGTTGTTCATCTAAATATTACCTCTCTGCAATGATACGGTCATTGCGCTCCATACAAATCTCACGCGGTATCCTTGTGGAAATGCGCATAAACCGTCTCTGCCAGCCCCGGCCCGATGCCGGGTACGACCTTAAGTTCATCCAGCGACGCCTTGCGAATGCGGGACACCGAGCCAAAGAACTGAACGAGCTGGCGGGCTTTCCTCTCCCCTATCCCGGGGATGGTATC
>JAUVJT010000082.1 GCA_030592225.1 Candidatus Stahliibacteriota bacterium
AGGAAGTGCCTGGGCTTCAAAACACCCCTCGAAGTCGCTAACCTTAGTGTTGCACTTCAACGTTGAATGTAGGAGTATGAATTCAGCGTTAATGAATGAGAAGTGAGTAAGCAGCGAATTTCTACAGTTACTATAGTAAGCATTCGATGACTCGCTGGAGTAATCCATTTTTGCGCCTACTCCGCAGGCATAGGAAAGGCCGGCGCACATTTCGTCGCTGGGGTTTCCGTCATTGTAATCTAAAGAAGGAATACTGGCATTGGGAGCGTAGATTTTAATTTCTAGAGAGTCAGTTACATAGTTATCTCTCTCCGTGAACGCTATCGAACTCGGATACTGCCAGTAATTCACAATCTGGGCCATGGCGGTGGCCACGCAGCCCACAATGCAGCACTCATCGGTCTCCGGATCTATCGGGCAGAGATCGTTGTACGGTGAGCGCTGATGCCAGGCCGATTCCACCCAGCCGCCAGTCCAGGTTGCACCGACCTCAGGCCAGCTCTCCCCGGGATCGAGATACAGCCGGTCACCTGAAAGCAACCCTTCCCATTGGTTATGATTTGCCTCGATTATCTCTGCATCTGTAAGCTCAACCACATCGAGCCTTAGACCTAAGTCTTCTCTCAGCATATGCAGGAGGATGTTCTCAGGGTCCTCATCCCAGGGAAAGGAGCCGTGCTCGGAATAGGCAATTACCGGCACCAAATCGTTGTCGGCTGAAATCACCACGAATCCCTGCGGTGACAAGTCGAACACGTAGGCCAGCGCTTCGCGCCCGTTCTCATCATAGATTGGTTTTGCCGCGCTTGCTATGGTGCAGGTTAAATGCAGACATCCCGCGTTCTCAGCCCTGTGGTTCATGATTTCCACCTGCCTCAGGGCTGCTTTACGGGCTAATTCTGGATTGACCGGCTCGGCCCTAAGCGCTGAGAAGCACAGCGCCGTTGCCAGGGCAATTACTCCGGCAAAATGGGTTTTGAATTTCACGTTTTCTCCTCTGTTCAAGGTGTTTATCAATGACTTTACCGACAGGGAACGGGTTGTCAACCCGCAACACAACCCGAAATATAACCCGAAACACCTACTCCCAAAGCATAATGATCAAAGGATGGTTTACTTATTGCTCATAAGGGATAGAATTACCTATGGGTTCTGTTCATCGGCTGCGCCGCAAAGGCGTACAGTTTCTGCCCTGGGGGGTGGCTGAGGCGAGGATGGTCGAGAGGCTTCTCGCGCCTCAACCGGGAGAGAAACTGCTGGAGGTCGGAGCATCATCCGGTTATAGAATCGAGCATTTTGCCAAGATGGGGGTCAAGCTATGGGGGGTGGATGCAGATCACGACGCTATCGTGTCCGGGCAAACCTCAGGATCGCCCGTAACGCTGATTGAGGCCGATGTAGAGAGTCTTCCCTTTCCTGACGGCTTCTTTGACAAGCTGCTATCGGTTCACCTGCTGGAACATTTGGACAATCCAGGTCAGGCTATAGGTGAGATGGCACGGGTGCTAAAGTCAGACGGACAAGCAGTAATCGTCGTCCCATGCGAACGCATCAGGGGCGATACCGCGTTCGCCGGGTGGCTGAGGTTTAAGAACCTGCACTTGCATCGCTTCAGCCCGCCTCAGATAACATCCATGCTTCAGCCGTACTTTTCAATAGTAAAAGCGCTGTTCCATACGTTTATACCGGGTCAGTTCAAGCCGATGCCTTTGGATACGACCTCTTTTCTCTATTATTTTTCGTTAGCCATGATTTTTAAGGTGAGGAAGCGGTAATCTCTAAACCACAGATTTACACAGATTAAATGGATTAGGAATCTGTGATAATCTGCGTGATCTGTGGTTATTTTCCTTCAGGTTACAAGAAGACCGAGGATGTGTTCGGTATCCGACAGGTCAGAATACAGCCAGGTCGGCTCCAACGCCTCCAACTCCTCCCGGTCTCCCCAGCCTGAGCAAACGGCCAGCACACGTATTCCGTATTTACGCGCAGCTTTGATATCGTTGGGCGAGTCGCCAACAAGAATCACTCGATCCTGGGGAATATTCTCTCCTGTTTTCTGTTCCCCTCGCGCATGAGCCAGCCTGCATATCTCGGCACGATCGGAACTCTCGTCTCCGTATGCACCGAAGGTAAAATAATCGGCAAGTCCGCCTTTGTTAAGCTTGACTTTTGCCCCTGGCTTGCAATTGCCGGTTACCAAACCTAACATCGTTTTCTCATCGGCTAATCTATCCAGTATCGCAGGAACCCCTGGGCAGAGTTTGAAATTATCCCAGGTGGACAATTTTTCTGCCAGGATCGGGCCGTATGCTTGGATTAGTCTTGGAAATCGTGCGTCTATCTCGTCAGCGCTAAATCCTTCCCTTCCCATCAGGTTGTGAACAACCCCCAGGTCGGTCGCTCCAATGAACGATGCGTCCATTATTCCTCCCCGGGTGCCGAACACGTGCTCGAGCGCATCACCCATCGCGTGGCGTACTATCCCTCCGGCCCGCAGCAGGGTGCCGTCAATGTCGAACAGCACCATTCGGGTTCCGTCTTCACTTGCCGGGTTCATAATACATACAAACCAGCGACCCGCAGTCCTCGCGTATTATCTTGGCAACCACTTCGCACTTAATCTTTAACAGCAGAAACGCCTCCTGGGGACCGTCAATGAAGCTCTCGAAGTTGGCGTGTCCCTTGGCTATAACCACGTCCGCTGTCCGCATCGCTTCCCTCGCCTCCGGGTTCAGCGTTTGCCAGTTTATACCCAAATCGTTGGTCCCGGTGCTAAGCACCTGCCCTGCGGGAAATCCCAGCTCTATCATTTCTGAGACCGTAACGTCGTTAAGGATGGGGGCTTCCTTGGCCACAAAAATCGTTTCCGGCACTGCCAGAAACTCGGCGCACAGTCCATCAAGCAGAACCTCGCCCGCGTTGTCAACCACGTAAACCAGAGTTTTGGCGCTCTGCACCCGGGACAGGAGTTCTTCGCTGTCATTTCGCTCAAAGGCGGCGTGTTCCAGAAAATCCTTGACCTCGCCGGTGTTTATGTGTTCCTGGGTTCCCAGGTCGATAACGTTGCCCAGCGATGCGGCAAGCAGGGCGGTGCGTTTGGGGTTAGCAGACCGCTCGATCATCTCCCTGACGATCGGCAGTATGTGTTTTACTTCCTTGTTGTGGTTTGCCTTCTCTTTTTTGTAGGGATCGACACCATTTTTGTAAATCAGCCTCAAAAGCTCGGTAGACTAAATGTTGGGGGGCAGGCTGAGGGGTATTTTGTCAATCTCTCTCCTTGCTTTGGCAAGAAAAGCGTCGAATTCGTCGGAAGGCAGGTGGGCGGCACGCGCGCTTCGTTCAAGCTGACGCACAAGGCAGGGAGTGCAACGGGGGTCTGATTTCATGCCCAAACCTTACGTTCTTTACAGGACAGCCATCTCGTGAATAACCGCAGAGGCGCCGAGACACAGAACACTAAATGGGCCAGACGACTGTCTAAGAATACAGAATTTGCCTTTTTCCTTCGGGCAAATTGAACCACAGAGAACACAAAGATCACAGAGGAAAACCGGAAGGCTGACGTAACGTGCTTACCTACGTGCCTTATCGCTACTGATATCCGATTCTCTTTCGCTATTAACTTATGTAAATATACGTTACCGAAGAAGAACGACGTAAGAAGTTCTACCGAAGGGAAACGACCGAAGGGAGTTTCAATCTGTGAACGCTGTGGTTTATTCGACATTCTCGGATAGCCTCCCAGGCGGCTATAAGGTATTTCATGTTGACTCAATTTGTCTCCTAATAGTGGCAGATTTGCTAAATTCACTGAAGTGAACAGTAATTCTGCGGTTTGCACATATTTCTGACGCGTTTCCTCAAGTCTTCAACGGTTTTTTCTCCGCAGCAGGAAACAGCACGTTGTTCAGAATCAATCGGTATCCCGGTGAGTTGCGGTAGAGCGCAAGATTGGTGGGCGGGTCGCCTATGCGGTGGGCAAAATCCTCAGGGTCATGTCCGCCCAAAAAGGTAAACGAACCCTCGCCACGATTGCCGTGTATGTACTTGACTTCTTCACTTCCCCTTACCTCAGCCAGTACCAGCACGTCGCTTTTAAGAAAACTGCGGTTGAACCCGGTGTTCTGTCCCAGGAATTCCTTGCACAACGCCACGTGGTTCTGCACCAGCATACATGGTACGGGATCGAATCTGGCCGAGAAGTCGAACAATGCAAATACCGCATCCTCACCTCGTCCCACCGCACCCTCGGTTACGTCAATGTCCGAATGTTCGTAACGATACGGGTCCATCTCCACCTTAAAATTCTCGAACGCAAACGTGGCCGAATAATCCAGCTTCCCCAACCAATCCTTGTCTATTCCGGTGCCGTCGAATATCTGGTGCACGACGTCGGTTCCTGCCGCAGCCAGGGCGATGTCGTAAGTGTCGGTGGCAGAGCACATTGCGAACAGAAACCCGCCGCCTACCACGTAGCGTTTAATCTCACGAGCCACAGCCAGTTTCAGCTCCCTGACCGAGGCAAACCCCAGCTTATCCGCCGTATTCTCGTTAAGGCTTACCTGTTCCTTATACCAGTCGGCATTCCTGTAAGAATAGTAGAATTTTCCGTACTGACCGGTGAAATCCTCGTGGTGCAGGTGAACCCAGTCGTACTCTCCCAACTCCCCTGCCAGCACCTCGGGGTCCCACAGCATATCGTAGGGAATTTCCGCGTAGTCCAGAGCCAGTCTTACCGCATCGTCCCAGGGATCGGCTGCGGGCGGCACGTAAACCGCTATTTTGGGAGCTTTCTCAAGTATGACCGCGTTCATGTTGCTTTCTTCAATCACCGCACGTATCAAGGCTTCTGCACCAACGTCCACTTCCATCGCTTTCACCCCGGCCAAAAGGCATTCCTCGACATTTTTCCTGGAATCATCGAGCAGAAACGAGCCGCCCTGATAGTTGAGCAGCCACTCCACTTTTTCTCCCCTTTCCAATGCGTGAAAGGCTATGCCGTAGGCCCGCAGATGATTAGTCTGTGATAAGTCCATGGGAATTAACAGCTTGCTCATCATCACCAGAACCATCAGTACGTTCACGACACCAGCCTCGTACCCGCTTCGCCCTTTATGCCTTTAATCAAATTCGCCGGATCGGTAATCAGCACCTGGCTGCCCCCATTGGAAAGAAATCGAATCGCGGCCTCTATTTTTGGCCCCATGCTGCCTTGCGGAAACTGACCTTCTGCCAGCATCCTGCGGGTCTCCCCCACTTTCAACTCCCTCAGCGCGCGCTGGGTGGGTTTGCCAAAGTCGGCAAATACGTGCTCAACCGGGGTAAGAATCGCCAGGAGCTTAACCCCAAGGTCGGTGGCAAGCAGCGACGAAGCGCGATCCTTGTCAATCACCGCGGCCACCCCCTTCAATTTGTCCCCTTCTTTAATGACCGGTATGCCGCCGCCGCCCACGGTTACCACCGACACGTCTGCCGCTATGAGTTTTTTGATTACCGGCAGTTCCACAATCTCTAAAGGTTTGGGCGAGGCCACCACCCGGCGCCAGCCCCGGCCCCGGTCTTCCTTCATCCGCCAGCCCATGCGGATTGACAGCGCGTTGGCCGTCTCTATCTCGTAAGCAGGGCCTACGAACTTGGTGGGGTTGCGGAACGCCGGGTCGGCACGATCAACCACCACCTGGGTTACCAGCGAGGCTACCTGTTTGTGATTGCCGTTGGCGCGAAGCGCGTTGCCTATTGCCTGGGCAATTAGGTAGCCCAGCGAACCCTGGGTGTGGGCGTTGGCCGCATCAAGGGGAATCTCCGGAATCTCGCGCTGCGCCTCGTGCGCCACCCGTGACATAAGCAGCAGGTTGCCCACCTGGGGGCCGTTGCCGTGGGTTATGGCCAGACGCCAGCCTTGCTCCATGAGCGCGGCTATCTGGCGCGCGGTTTCCTCCACCACCCTGCGCTGCGCCTCAAACGAGGCAAACTTGACGCCCTTCTGCACGAGCGCGTTTCCGCCCAGCGCTATCACGGCTGTCTTGCGGTCCTCATCGGCAGTTGGGGCTGCATCTTGTACAGGATGATCCATCCCGAATTGTATGCAATAGAAGGTGGGGGTCAAGCACCCTTCTTGTCATTGCGAGGAACTGAAGACCGCAGGGATGAAGGACGAAGCAATCTGGTTTGTAATAATTCCCTGCAAAGGGGATTGTCTGCTGATCCCCCTATGTCCCCCTTATCAAGGGGGAATCGAAGGGGGATTATACACTTGACAATAAACCATTCTCATATATCATACTTTCATTATGAAGAAATGGGCGCTCCTTTTAATCCTTTTTGCAATCCCGCTGGCGGCGCAGACGGTTGATTCGATGCAGCTTAAGGTTGATGCGTTGGGAGATTCTATCCAGACTCTTGACCACCGTATGGAAAAGATAGAAGAACGATGGAGTGACATCAAGGAAACAGCGGATGCGTCTGGCAAGTGGGCGCGGTGGCTCACAATAGGTGGAATTGGCTTGGCAGCGCTTATCTTGGCGGCTTTGATTCTGTATGGAATTACGAGTACTAGAAGAGTTGAGCGTGATCTCAGGGAAATTGAGAAAATGAGAGAGCAAGCTACCAGTATTCTTGATTTTCTTAAAGGGGCAGTTGATGAAACAGTAAATGCTATGGAAAGAACACGCAAAGAACGCGAAAGATCGAAAGATGAGGGTAAGGATGTTGGAGAACTTGATAGGAAATTAACGGAACTAAGCCAAAGACTAGATATCTTCCAGCGTATGGGATTGCCACTTGATGCCGAGGGTTGGTATGAGACAGGAAAGGAATTCCATAGAGGTGGTAATTTCAAGGATGCCTTGGAGGTCTACGATAAGGCTATTGAACTTAATCCGGAATTTGCAGAAGCTATAAATTCTAAGGGTTGTGCGTTCGCTAGTCTTGACAACCACGAGCAAGCCATAATAGATTTCAACACAGCCATTCTGCTTAAGCCAGATTGGCACATACCTTATTATAATCTTGGTGCATCTCAGTATGAGCTTGATGAGTATATATATGCAAGGCAAAATCTGGAAGAAGCAATAGAACTTTCCCATGGACGAGAAAGTTTGTACTTTGTTGAATTGGCAAAAACCTTAATGAAGCTTAATAAACCTGATGATACTTTGGAAGTTTTAAGAAAAGCAAAAACGATGAAGAGATTTGGATCAATGAAATATTTGTGGCAAATGGAAGTATTCAAATCACTGCAAAAGTCGCCTTACCTTGAGAGGTTCAGAAAGATTGTCGACGAGAAACCTAAATCCAGCAAGGCAAAAAGGAAGTAGTGCGGAGCCTTAGCTCCGCTGCGAGACTGAAGTCTCGCACTACATGGTAAGCCCAGGAAGAAGTAATTTCACCCCCACCCTACCCTCCCCCATCAAGGGGGAGGTAAACTATGGTACGTCATCCGTAAATTACCCCTCCCTCGACGGGAGGGGATAAAAGGGGAGGGTGATGGAATACCTACTTGACTCTGCTGTATCCCCAGATATAGTATATCCTTCGTCTACGTGAAGAATAAAATAAGGAGGCAATTATGCACAGCCTGACAATTTGGGCGTTAACCTTAATCATGGGAGCCGCCATGCACCAAAGCAAGCTGGGGGATTTCAATCCCAAAACCCAGCAGGACATTTCCCATCGAATCAACGAGGCAAAACTGGCAAAGCTCGATACCCTGGGGTTCTTTCTCGAACCCACGCACCATAAGACCATCTACGATGTGTACGATGACTACCGGGAGTCGCCCTACACCCCGATATTTGTCTCGGCTGACCTTGCCTATCACACCATGCACCTTATGGTTGACTACACCGTGCGCATACTTGAAATTGAGCAGTTGCTCCCCAAACTGGAACGGCTCACCGCGGGGATGCTGGAGAAATCTGAACGAGCATGGAAGAAGGCCTCGGGCGAGGCAAAGAAGGCGGCTCGGGCTGAGTACGTCTACTTTGCGGTTGCCGCGCGCCTGCTTGAGTTGGACGCGGAACTTCCCGCAGATATTGATAAGGTTGTCGCAAAAGAGCTTTCCAAAATTGAAGCGCACGCGGGCATCGCGGAGTGTTCCTTCCTGCCCGGGGTCAAGGAAGACTACTCGCAGTACGTGCCGCGCGGGCACTACACCCGGTCAGACGACTTCCGGCGCTACTTCAAGGCCATGATGTGGTTCGGCAGACTGCCCTTGCACGTGCCTGCCGAGAAGCGCGATCCCCTACTGCCCATGCAGGCCGCGCTGCTTATCTCCCTGCATCTTGAGGAAGATGCCGACCTGTCCTGGCTGTGGGAAGAGATTTACGAACCCACCGCGTTTTTCTTCGGCGCTGCCGAGGATATTACCCCTGGACTGCTCCTTATGGAAGCCGAGGATTTTCTGGGTCAGGCTATCTCCCCTGCGCTCCTCAATGACAAAACACGGCTGCGCGAACTGGCCGCCTACCTGTGCGAGAACGTCAAACCCAAGATACTTTCCGAGTTCGCCGCCTTTTATCCTGGAGAAGAGCCGGTAGCGGCTCCGGTTTCACTCCGCTTCATGCCCCAGCGGTTCGTGCCCGATTCCTACATCTTCACCGAACTTGTCGGCGACAGGACGGGTACGTATACGGGCGGCAGCGATTTTGAACCTTTCACCTGGGGGATGACTCAGTTGGGACCTATGCGTGTGTTCCCGCGCGGGCTTGACGTGATGGCAACGCTGGGATGGATGCAGGCCTTGCAAATTATTATGGATGAAGGCGACGCCGAGTATGAAAACTACACCGAGCAGTTCGAGAAGATGATTAAGTGGTACGCGGCTCTGCCTGATGCCGAAAAGGAATCGTCTATCTACTACCGCTGGTTCGAGTTGTTTATGGCCTACAAGGCCGCTGGCGGATAATGA
>JAUVJT010000202.1 GCA_030592225.1 Candidatus Stahliibacteriota bacterium
CCCGGAAACTGTATCTCTACCTCAAAGAGCTAGAATTCAGGTTTAATAACAGACAAGCTCCTGACTTATTTGGACTTATCAGTTCGCAGCTTGTCAAATCACTCCGGTTTCATGGATAATCACCAAGCGCTAATATCTTAGCGGAAACGTGAATCTGTTCAGTAATATGATGATAAGGCCTTGTGTTATCAGTAGAAGGTATTGTATCCATCAAAGACCACATGCTGTCCACCCTTGCTATGACTACTACCTGGGTGGAATCCAGCATCTGCTGGAAGGGAAGAGCTGCATGACTGCCAAACAGCAACGCAGTTAGGAGGGTAACGTTTATTTCTTCCTCCGGACTTAAAAGTTTGATCTGTATTAGTTGAGTATAGCTTGAATATAGTTTTCGTCAAGCGGTATTTACAGTATCTCCACCGGGTCAACCTCGGCGTGCCAGCCGGATTTATACAGGGTTGCCGCGTCAATCAGGTCAGAGGGACAAAGGTCGCGGCGTAACTTAACCAAGATTCGCGGCTTAGCTCCAGCGCCCACGTAAGGCCCCAGTATCTCGACCCCGTCGCGTTCGATGGTCTCAATAAACTTCTCAGCATCCCATGCGTTTTTGCTCTGACCTTGCTCGAACAGCAGTAATCTTCGATAAGGCGGGTAGCCCAACTCTCGTCTTCGTCTTACCTCGCCGGCAAAGAACGTCTCGTAGTCTCCTTTGAGCGCCCAGATCAATAGTCTATTTCGCGGCCTGAAGGTCTGCACCACCAGTCTGGACTGCGGGGTTGAGGCCAGTATCCTGCGCAGGTAGGCCACATCGCGAAAGGCTCGTTCCGAGGAGCGGAAATCGGGTCTGGAACGCTCCGCGTCCCATGAAAGGAACGCGGCCACCTGCACCTTCGCGGGCCGGAACTCCAGCGCGGCCGAGGTTCCGTAGATGATGTTAGCCGATTTCGCGTCCTCGATGCTTGGCCGATGCTCTGCAGTAATCTTCAGCATCTTTTCTGTGGGGAAATGTCGTCTTAGCTCTTTGGACAACGCCTCAAGTCCGGGCGACAGGCTTTGCCAGCGTCCGCCACCGCACTCCGGGCACTGTTCGGGCGCGGCTGCTTGCTTATGACACACAGGGCAAACCAACGCCTTACCGCGACTTACGAACTTGTACGCCACGTCGCAGGCAGGGCACGTGGGTACGTGGCCGCAGTCAAGGCAGATAACCCTTGCGGCCATCCCCAGCCGGTTCAGGAGCAGAAGCGACTGCATCCCCCTGCTTTTTGCCGCCTCCAACTCCTGTAACAACGTACTGGAGAGTATGGTTCCCTCTTCCTCCTTTTTCATGTCCACAATCAGTGCCTTGCCCTGCTGGCCTATTTTGCGTTCAGCCCATAACAGCTTGCCGCTGCGTGCCTTATGGGATGTTTCCAGCGACGGGGCAAGGGAGATGAGCATCACCCGGGCGCCTTCCCGCTTTCCCCTGAACAAAGCCAGGTCGCGTGCGTTGTAATGCAGGTGATGGGAGCGTACCCTATGTGAGTCCGAGGCCTCGTCGGCTACCACAATCAATCCCAAATCGGTAAAAGGAAGGAGCACCGCCGAGCGCAGGCCGGCCACCACCGGTATCAACCCCTGCCGTACCCCGTGCCATACCCTTCGGCGTTCGCCCTGACCCATGTCTGAATGATATAGGCTAAGCGGTAAATACGTCGAGAGCCTTTTATGAAATCCGGCAAGACCGGGCTCGTCCGGAAAGACGAAGACCGTCTGTTTGCCTTCCTTCATCGTATCTTGCAGGAGTTTGACCAGCAGTGCGGTGTAGTCGGCGGAAGAATGCAGCAGCATTGGTTTTGACGATTTTCTGAACGTTTCCAGCAGTCGGCTTTCATCCGCTCGCATCCTGAGTGTCCTTTGATTCACCTCGCCCCCCGTCTTCTCTATCTCCCGTTTAGGAGGCATGACTATATCCCTGGGAAGAATCAAACCCAGTGCCTGGCCCGGAAATCCAAGATGGTCATCGGCGATATGTCTCGCCAGATCAAGGGCTTGCCGCGGGAACAGTCCCTGAACAAGAAGCTCTTTAACTTCCTTTAGTCCCTGCTTCAGCCCTTGCTGTGAGCCTTCTTCGGTTTGAACCACACAAGCCCGGGCTAGGGTATTGCCGAGCGGTACTCGAATCAAATCACCCGGAGCAAGGGTCGCATCGCCCATATATCTCAACGGCGCGATGGGACGGCCCAGTATTGCCGCGCAGATGACCATCAGTAACGTATCTTTATCTGGTAGCGCAGGTTATGAGCGCCTTCCTCGTCGCGTTCAAGCACAATATCCTGGTTCTTTCCCACCTCGTACTCTATCCTGAACTGATGCTGGTTACCAGTTTGCTCTTCAGATAGGGACAGGGTGTAGGAGGCGAACAATTTGTCGCTTATGTACTTGCCAAAGGTTATCTTGGTCGGCACATCAGACATTCCAAAATCTTCAATAGAAAGCACGTCAAGGCGGGCCCAGTCCTTGACAGGATTCGTTACGTCCCTGACTACCCCCTGTATGAAAGCGGTGGCGAGGTTAAGGTGCAGGTAGGATATGATTTCAGATTCAGACCATACGGGCGGATCGGAGTAAAACTCCAGGATGGGTTCGGTAAGGGTTCCGGCCATGTGCAGGGTGATTTCTATAACCTGCGGTGCTCCCTGGGAGGAGTCGGTTTCATTGGTTCCCATCGACGCCCATATGTCGAATTCAGGGTCGAGTTCCTCGGTGGGGGGGAAGATGATTTTGCTTCGGGCAGGATCGAGCCGGAACTGGTGGTCAAGGTAGTAGATTTTGCCCCGTTTTACTCGCAGGTCCCCGACTATCTGGGGTATCAACTCGTCGCGCTGAATTATTTCAAGATCGGGAGCCACCTCGATATCCATATCGTTGTTGCGTATCCAGATGTTTTTCTCTCCCTTGATAGTAAGGTTGACGTAGGCTGGAGGTGGAGGCGGTTTTGAGGGGTCGGGTAGGGGCGCATTGGGAGACGTTACCTTTAGCTCGTCACCCAGCCCGTAAGTGACTAGGGCTTGCTTGAGGTCTATCTTGCCGTCTATCAAAAGCGGGGTATCTCGCGTTCCTTCGAGGGTTATATTTCCGGTACACAGTGCTGAGATGTGACGGTCAGGCGAGAACACCACCTCCTTGAAGCGAAATCCGAAGAAAAAAGGATGATTTTTTGTGAAGATATCGTAGTCTCCGCGTCCCTGGACACTGCCTGCGCCCACGTTTGCGTCGAGACGATCGACGATGACCTTGCCGTTGTTGAACAGGATATCGGCGTCGGCGCGCCGGCAGGTAAGGTCAATTACCGGCACGTAAAGCTCGCCTCCCCTTACGTATACCCAGCCTTTCAAGTCCGGTTTATCAAGTGTCCCTGACGCGTGGAGATCGCCGGTAATCGTCCCTGAACGTACCTGAACTACTTTTCTGAGGAACTCGAAGGGGCGCACGCCGATATCATCCAGGGTTAAGTGAACGTCAAAGCTCTGAATGGGCATGGTGTCTTTCAAGTCGTACGTCAGGCGACCGTTGGCGTTTGACGTGCCGGTGCCCACCAGGGCGGCCTCAAACTCAACCATCGCGGTGTCAAGACTACCGGAAATGGCAAGGCTGTCCGCGTTCAAGTCCTCAAGGTTCAGGCCGGAGGCGCCCAGGTCGAAGATTATCCTTCTTTGGGCGCCTTCACCGCGACTGGCGATTTGTCCCCACACCAGGCCCTGGAGTTCCTCGGGGAGGTTGAATATCCGGCCCAGGGTGGCCAGTTCAACGTCG
>JAUVJT010000098.1 GCA_030592225.1 Candidatus Stahliibacteriota bacterium
GGACTGCCGGTTCTGGGCGACGACATAAAATCCCAGGTGGGCGCAACCATCGTTCATCGGGTGCTTACGACGCTTTTCCACGAGCGCGGGGTTAAGCTTTTGCATACCTCCCAGCTTAACGTTGGCGGCAACACCGATTTTCTCAACATGCTGGAGCGCGAGCGGCTGGAGTCCAAAAAGATTTCCAAGACCCGGGCGGTAACCTCCATGCTTCCCTATGACATGGGAGCGGAGAACGTCCACGTGGGGCCCTCCGACTACGTGCCCTGGCTCAAAGACAGAAAGTGGTGTCACATACGCATGGAAGGCCAGACCTTTGGCGACGTGCCGCTGAACCTTGAACTCAAACTGGAAGTCTGGGATTCCCCCAATTCGGCAGGCGTGATGATTGACGCCATCCGCTGCGCCAAGCTGGCTCTCAACCACGGGCTGAAGGGCGCGATTACCGCTCCTTCGAGCTACTTCTTCAAGTCCCCGCCCATTCAGTATCCCGATTACGTGGCCCGGCGCAAGACAGAATCGTTTATCCGCAGATACGGGCGGCGGAGCAAAAGCAAGTAATGAGTCTGTATCCAGTAAAATTAAGATGATGCCGGCAACCTTGACGCGGGCTTAGGGGGTTTCATAATAAAGGAGCAATTCCACGTTCGCCTGGCGGTGAGGGGATGAAGCGAGGGGTGTTCGTCGTATTCGAAGAGATTGAGGGATCGGGTAAGTCGACCCAGGCCGAACTGCTGGCCGAAGCGCTCAAGAATCGGGGCGTTGCAGTTGACCTTACCCGCGAACCAGGGGGAACCGAGGTTGGCGAGAGAATACGTGAGATTTTACTGGATCCCGAATTGGAGGAAATGCATCCTCGAACCGAGCTTCTTCTCTACCTGGCTGCCCGGTCGGAACATGTGGCCAAGAGAATACGTCGTATGTTGCATAGAGATAAAGCGGTGGTAATCTGCGATCGCTTCACCCTTTCCACCCTGTCCTATCAGGCAGGGGGAAGGCAACTGCCCGGCAAGGATGTGGCCAGGCTGTGCAAGTTTGGAAGCGCCGGTCTTGAACCCGATCTTACCATTCTGGTTGATCTTGACGTGGGTCAGGCTTTTGGGAGATTGGACAGGGAACACGACCGTCTGGAGCAGGCAGGTGTGGAGTTTCATCAGCGGGTACGTCAGGCCTACCTTGCGTTCGCCCGGCGTTCACCCGCAAAGATTCGCGTTTTTGACGGCGCAGCCGAAAGAATGAAGCTGCATGAGGAAATAAAACAGGTCGTCCTCGACCTCCTAGCAAGCAAGAGGATATTATGAATAAACGAAGACTTACTTTAGGGCTACTTGCCATAGTATTGCTTTCGGCCACATGGGTGGGTTCGCGCCTGTGGGCGGGCAAGACAAATATCTATACCTCTCTCGAGGTTTTTCAACGCGTCCTTCAGATAACGCGCGACACCTATGTTAGTGACGTGGAACTGGACGAGATGATTGAGGACGCCATGAACGGGATGCTGCGCGAACTTGATCCCTACAGCATGTACATGAATCCCGAAGCCTACGAAAACCTCAGCATCTCAATGCAGGGTGAGTTCGGCGGTCTGGGGATAACCATAGGCATCACCGACGACTGGCTCACCGTTATCTCGCCCCTTGAAGGTACTCCTGCTTCGGCGGTGGGTCTGCAGGCCGGGGATAAGATTGTGGAAATCGAGGGTGAGTCCACCGAGGGGATAACTACCGACGAGGCGGTGTTGAAGCTGCGCGGAGAACCCGGCACCGACGTTACCATATCCATCTGGCGAAACGGCATGGACGACCCCATGGAGTTGACCATTACCCGCGCCATCATTAAGCTCAACGCTGTCAATCACGTAGCCAGGCTGACCCCTGAGACAGGCTACGTCAAATTCTCCAAGTTTAGTCGTACCGCCCGCGAGGAGATGGAGCAGGCCATAGATTCGCTGTTCCAGAAAGAGGGCGTCACCAAACTCATCCTTGACGTGCGTATGAACTCGGGCGGTTACCTGGGCGAAGGGGTGGATGTCTCCGATATGTTTCTGGAACGTGATCTTGAGATAGTTCAGACCCGCGGCCGCATCCCCCAGAGTCTCCGTACCTACCGGGCGCACGAGGATCCCCTGTACGGTGATTACCCCATGATTATCCTTGCCGACCGTGGTTCGGCGTCCGCCGCCGAGATTCTTACCGGAGCCTTGCAGGATTGGGAGCGTGCCCTGGTTATCGGGGACACAACGTTCGGCAAAGGGTCTGTGCAAACCCTTTTCCCCCTTTCCGACTCAGGCCGCCTTAAACTTACCACCGCCCACTGGTATACCCCTTCGGGACGCTGCATTGACAAGCATCGCGCCGAGCAAGAAGGTGAGGAGAACGAATCGGCCACCCTGCATACCCTGGGCAAGCGCAAGCGCGAACTTTACGCGGGCGGCGCAATTGCTCCTGATATTTATGTTGAAACCGAGAAGTTGAACGATTTAACCACTCTGTTCTTGAGCAAGCATGTATTCTTTGCCTATGCCGTTGACTATCTTTCGGCAGATCCTGACATTGATCCTGACTTTTCCATAACCGATGAGATGCTGGCCGGTCTTGCCGACGAGGCCAGGGAGCGCGAGGTTGAGTTTACCGACGCCGAGTTTGCCGAAAGCGGAGAGCAGCTTGCCTATCGCCTGCGTCTGCAAATCGTTGCTCAAAAGTGGGGCGATGCCGGACGCTACCAGGCTATTCTTGAAGATGATCCGGTCGTGCTGAAGGCGCTGGAATTGCTCTCAAAAGTCGAAACCACTGCAGAGCTGTTTAGTTACGTCCAGTAGGAAAGCGCCGCACTCCGGTAATTCTTCCTGCCCCGGGGTAAGGATTCGAGGAAGTTCTGCCGCAGCCTTCGAGTATTGACGCTTTAAGTGTCAGACGCTTAGTCGTTATCTTTCCTGATTCCTGTTTTTCTACCCTGAGTGTTTTCAACGACCTTCAGGGGGTTGGCGCTTTGGTGAGGATGTATCTGATTCCCAGAAGTATAAAGAATATCCCGAAGGCGCGCTTGAGCCATATTTCGTTTAGTTTGTTAGCCCAGTCGGCGCCGAAGTAGGCTCCTATAAAAAGCCCCGCAGCGATGATTATCCCTGCAACTCAGTCAACGTTTCCGGCTTTCCAGTATCGAATTACTGCCAGGATTCCTACCGGCAGAAGCATGGCGATAAGGGATGTGCCCTGGGCTTTATGCTGAGTGAAGCCCAAAAGTAAAACGAGCGAAGGTATTATCACCGTTCCGCCTGCGAGTCCCAATAAACCGCCAAGCAAACCAGCCGCCAGGCCTGTCGCAGCTACCACCAGGTAATAAACCACGTTCATAAAAAACCTCCTGGGTTAGAAAAGTTACGGACACTCCTGGGAGTGTCCGTAAATGAATGTCTAATCTGCGATCATTTGGCAAACCTGCTAGAGAAAGTAGGTCTTTATAATTACCGGACAAGGGGCTTAAGCCCCTTGTCTTTCCGCTCTAGAGGAAGTAGGTCTTTATAAGCACCCACGCACCCAGGACGATAATCAACGGACCGATAACGTAATACCACTTCATCTTGCCGAGCTGCTTGGTCAGAAGCGGGCCCAGGGGCGCGACCAGGATGACACCAATCAGCAGGGCGACTATCAAATCCCAACGCAAAATCGAAGAAGAGAATACGGTGCGGCCAATGTTTCCCACTGATCGGGAAAGAAGCGGGGTCGGGTCTTGCTTGATTAACTTGACCACCACGTAGGTGATGAATCCGATGATGCAGATAGGGGCTTCGGCAAAGGTGGTTACGCCTATGGCGCGTTTGGCCTTGTGACCTGAGATTATCTGACCTCCGGTTACCACCGGGCCGAATCCGCCGCCGGAGAGCGCCTTGTTGAAGCCTGAGAGAATTCCCACCCCTATCATCGTCTTGTAAGAAAATCGCATACGCAGGTGCAGGAGTATGAGGACTCCCATGCCCAGTACCAGCACGCCGATGTAGGTCTTGAGCCATATCTTGGGGACGTTTAAGGCCAGGATGGCGGCTCCTATGGTGGCCAGAACACCGGCGCCGGTGATTATCAGGAATATCTTCAGATCCTTTGACTTGGAACTGAAGCTGACGTTGCGTTGACGCTGATGGAAAAGGGATGCGGCAAGTCCTCCCACCGCCTGGGAAAGAAGGATGGCGGGAATTACGAACAGCGGGTCAAAACCCATCACAATCAGCACCGGCGCGCCGATTGTTCCGTAGCCCATTCCCACGGATGCGTCAATGAACTCGCATACAAAGGCGAGCGCGATGATTATAAAGAATAAACCTAAAGTCATGACCATTACGGCCTCCTAAAGAGTTGTTGTTCAAAGTTGTTTTTCGCCACTATCCCTTCCCCGGGAGATATATGATCTTTGTGGAATTATTCATAGGCGCTGATTGACCGGCGCAAAGCGAGCGAGCATCACAGACATCATTACATTTAACCTTTGATGGTTTCTGCGCGCGGCTGTCGGAAAATAACCACAGCGTGCCCCTTGTGTGCTTGGTGTACTCATAGGGTACAGAGGCGCAGAGAGCAGAGCCTGCCCCTTGGGATACAACGTATTCCATAGGGTACAGAGCAAGAATTAAAGGATTGAGAATAAGACGTGTATCTGCGTCAGTCATGCTAGCCAAGATTTTTCCCTAATCTATGCCACCAAAGGAGAATCCTGCTGGAGTTCGCATCTGCGCACTCCGAAGGAGAAAACTCTTTAGGTGTTTGCATCTGCGAATTTTAGCCATTCTCAAACAGGTTCCTATAGAAGAAAGGTTCTTACAAGCACCCAAGCGCCGAGCAGGATTATCAGGGGGCCGAGTACGTAGTGCCACTTCTTTTTGCCGATTTTCTTTGTAAGCAGCGGACCCAGTGGAGCAATGAGGACAACGCCTATAAGCAGCGCTCCCAGGAGGTCCCAGCGCATGATGGAATTGGAGAAGATCGTCCTTACGATGTCGTCAAAGGATCTGGAGAACAGCGGGGTTTCCTCGAACCGGATGAGTTTAGCTACTATGTAGGTGATGAATCCCACGATGCAGATTGGAACCTCGGCCAGGGTGGTTACCCCGACGGCGCGTTTGGGGTGATGCCCGGAGATTATCTGCCCTGAGGTGACGATGGGCCCGAATCCGCATCCGGCGAACCCTTCAACAAAAGCGCTCAGGAGTCCCACGCCGACCATTCCTTTGTAGGAAAATTTGAACCGGAAATGAACTATGATGATGATTCCCAGACCGATTACCAATACGCCTATGCAGGTGGCCAGGATTAGCTTGGGCAGGCTGAGAGCCAGTATCGCGGCGAATACTATGGCTATGACGCCGGGTATGATGATTGCCAGGAGTATTCTGGAATCCTTGGACCGGGTGCTGAAGCTGACGTTGCGGTTGCGCTGGTGAAACAGGGATGCGGCAAATCCTCCCACTGCCTGGGAGAGGAGGACGGCAGGGATGAAGAACAGCGGGTCAAAGCCGATTCCAAGGAGTATGGGTGCAAGGAGGGTGGAGTAGCCCATGCCGATGGATGAATCAACAAACTCGCAGACGCCTGCGATTGCTATGATTCCCAGGAACAATCCCAGAGACATTACCATCGTTTCCTCTTTAAAGAACTGCTCCCTACCCTAAAGCAGGGAGCAGAATAAAAACATGATTAGCGAAAGCCGTGTTTACTCGGCCGCGCCGGCTTTTAAGGGACGGGTGTGAATGCCGCACTCGCCGCCGCATTTCGATGTATCGAGCCAGCGTCCGGCACGCTCGTCTTCTTCGTTGCTGATGCGGGTGCAAGGCTCGCAGCCCAGGGAGCGGTAGCCTTCCTTGTACAGAGGATTGACCGGAACGTTGTACAGCGCCAGGTACTGCCAGACCTCGCGTTCCTTCCACAGAAGGATGGGGTTCAGCTTGATAAGACCCTTGTCGCGCTCCTCTACTTCCTTGTAGTCGGTTCGAGTGCGGCCTTCAGTAGAGCGCAGTCCGGTAACCCAGCAGTCAACACCCATCTCCTCGATGGCCCAGCGAACCGGTTCAACCTTGAGGATGCGGCAGCACTCGTCAGGGTCGGTTTTGTACAACTCGTCAGGTATCTCCGCGTCGTTTTGAAACACCTTGGTTTCAGGATACTGCTTGACCAACTTATCCATGAAATCCTTGGTGGCCTGGGGCTTGTACCGGGTGGTTACCACGAAGCCTCTGATTTTAGAATTGACCCGCTTGGCCAGATCCCATATGACTACGGAGTCCTTACCCAGGCTGTTTGCTACCACAAGCTTGTCGCCGTAGCGTTCGTAAGCTTCGGCAATCAGGCGCATGGAACGATCAACCTTCTCTTTGAAATTTAAGCTATTAACCAACGCCTTGATGTCGTCGGTATTCTCAAGTAAACTCATCCTGTCTCCTTTTCAAGGCGCACTCCCAGGGGCAGAGCCTTGGGAGGTTGCGCCGCGGTTTGTTGTCATTTTTCTTGTTTTCAATCTCGACGTAATCCCATCCCTCGAGCGGTCCCTTGATAATCGCCATGTGTTCCGGAGCGAGTTCCCGGCGTAGGGGTAATAGCTCCAGAGGATGTATAACGCGTTCCCACTTCTCTTCGAGAAACATAACGATGCATCATTTACGGGATTATAAGCGCAGAGCAAGGCGTGTCAAGGGTCTCGCGCACGTATATGTTGACACCATGAATTGTCTGTTAGGTTTACTTTTCGACAGTTGAAATTAGTGGTTTCCTCGGAAATCTGCGGCATTGAGAATGATTTTGCTGTAGGAGGGTGACGGGATGGCTGCAATTGGGGCGCGGACGTGAGCGGAGCGTTAGCCCAGGAAGAGTCGTTAGCGGCAACAACGCGGTTGTTGCACTCCAAATCATACTGTGCCCCTCATGGTTACTGGGTGTTATCTCCTTGTGACCGGAGCGCATGCTCCGGCTTATTGTGAGAATGCCCCGGAGGGGTACGGGACGGGTTACGGGTAGATGCGGTCCATGAGGCGTGGATAGGCGATGGTCTCGCGGATATGGTGGATTTGCGTGATCCACGCCAGGGTGCGTTCCATGCCGATACCGAAACCGGAGTGGGTGAATGTGCCGTATCTTCTCAAATCCAGATACCATTCCAGCGGCTCGCGGGGGAGTTTGTGGCGTTCGATGGCCGCTTCGAGTTTGGCAAGGTCATCCTCGCGCTGGGACCCGCCGATGATTTCGCCGTAGCCTTCGGGTGCAAGCAGATCGAAGTTCTTGACTACTTCTGGATTCTCCGGGTCCTCTTTCATATAGAAGGGAGCCGACGCCTTGGGGTAGCGATGCA
This sequence comes from Candidatus Stahliibacteriota bacterium, assembly GCA_030592225.1. Taxonomy (GTDB): domain Bacteria; phylum Hydrothermota; class Tepidihabitantia; order B3-TA06; family B3-TA06; genus B3-TA06. Next base: position 7,333 of record JAUVJT010000098.1, read on the forward strand.
CGAATACCGGCTTTTCGTAATCTCTGGAAATAACCGCTTCCTCGTCCGCTCCGAAGCTATCGCCCCACTTCATCTTAATTCCTTTTCCCTTCAGCAATTCTACCGCTTCGGTGTAGGACAGCCGGTGAAAGGGGGGAGCAAGCTTTTTCAAAAGCTCCATGTGGTTTTTGAATTCTGCTCGTTCCTGCTTGTTTTTACCTCTGTATCCCAAAAGCTCTAGTTCGAGTATTCGTTTCTCTATAACTCTCCCGACCACATAGGTAAGCATATCCTCGGCCAGTTCCATGTCGCCGTCAAGGTCAAGGAAGGCTACTTCAGGTTCAAGATGCCAGAACTCGGTCAGGTGCCTGCGGGTTTTGGATTTCTCCGCTCGGAACGAAGGAGCCAGGCAGTAGGCTTTCCCGAACGCGGCTGCCGCGGGTTCCATGTACAGCTGTCCGGATTGGGAAAGGTAGGCCTTATCGTCAAAGTAAGATATCTCAAACAGCTCGGACGCTCCTTCGCACGAGGTGGGGGTTATCATGGGAGGATCAA
>JAUVJT010000133.1 GCA_030592225.1 Candidatus Stahliibacteriota bacterium
CAACTCAGCCTTGACAGAGCCAGTCCAACGGTTATGCTTAACCAATGGCAATGCTTCTACTTGCTCTATCAGGGGTAATGGATACCATAAATCTTCCGCAACCTGCAGCGGCAATCACTGTGGATATAACCGGACATCTGGCATTCATCACTGCGACCAGAGATGAGCTGCTTATTCAAAAGAATGGGGAAGGGTGGAGAAAATACCCCCTGCCTGACCGATTCGGCATAGTAGACAGGATTCTTGTTTCCGGCGAACTTTGCTACGTGCTCTCGGAGCGAAACCTTACCTTGTGTGATTTACGAGCCGGCCGCAAAGCGATAATTGCAAGGGACGTAGATGACGCGTGCATAAATCAGTACGGCGAGATATGGGCGTTCTCGGAGTTTGAATTGCGACGCCTGTCTCCCCTGGGCAGAGAGCTTGAAAGCAAAACCCTGGCAAGGATTCCCTCCTCGATCTGGATGAACAATGACAGCCTTATCATACTGCAAGCTGATGAATTCCTGCCGTTACCCGGCTGGCTCGAAGAGTTGATGAGCCTGGATGCCTGCCTCCCCCACCTCGACTCTTTGATAATGATGCTAAAAAAACCTTCTCCCAACGGCACGGCACTAAGTGATGAGGCTTATTATCTCTTGATTGACAGCAAACACGTGCTGAGGATGTCGTTAGATTGAGTTTTATCCTGCTCCTTTTAGGATCGTTACTGATTCGGCACGAAGAGGTGCTCATACTTGAGCCGGGCAGAACTGCCTATCCCCTGATATATCCTCACGTAGTGAACGGAACCCTTGAGCTTGACTCGCTCGACTCAGGATACGGGATACAACGAGGGGTACTTTATCTTGATTTCCCACCGGCGGAAACCCTTATCGTCCAGGCGCGTTACATGAGTCTTCAGGATAGCGCGATCGTTCCGGTACGAATCCACGATCAAACCACAGAAACCAGGTTCGCATCGGACTCCTCGACCCGGGAGTTACGGGAGTTGGGGGAGTTGCGGGGGTTACGGGTGTTACGGGTTCAAACCGAACAGACCCTTAACGTGCATGGCTCAAAGACATTTTCGGTATCGGTGAACGACCGGGGAGTAAGTGACGTGGATCAGGGTCTTTCAGTGAACGTATCAGGCAAGTTGAGCAACGTGGATGTGGAGGCTTACCTGACCGACGAGGAAGGAACCTTTATACCCGAAGGCACCACCGAGCGCATCGAGGAATTCGACCGCATAGCCATTGGGCTTTCCCAGGAGCAGTGGAAACTCAACATGGGCGACCTTGACCTTAGCCATCCCCTGCAGGGCTACGGTGTGATTGAGCGCCGACTGCAAGGCGCAACCGGCAAGCTGGAATTTGAGAAGTTTGGAGCCGCCGCCGCGTTCGGCATAGACGGAACAAAAAACGCCCATGAGGTGTTGGCAACGACCGACGGCAAACAGGGACCGTATTACGTCGGGGACAGAAACTCACAGCAGCCGGTTATACCGGAATCAGAACGCGTGTACCTGGACGGGGTGCTGATGGAATCGGGCAGGGACGCAGATTACGTCATAGACTACTCCACCGGCGAGATAACCTTTACTAATTACAGAAGGATAGAAGCGACATCGAGATTGGAGGTGGATTATACGTATGCGGGAGCCGACTACCGTTCGGATAACGAGCTGGCAGGATTCAGCGCCGGCCCTTTTGAAGCCGCCTTCTACCGTGAGGCGGACTCGCGCACTCACCTGTTTCACACCTGGTCGGCCCAGCAGCAGGTCATACTTGATACACTGGCAGGAGGCGATGCGATTGTACCAGGAGGACGCTGGGTCGGCGAGAATAAAGGCAGTTACGCTATAGAGGACGGCCACTACCTGTGGACAGGGTACGCGGCAGGCGATTACGAGGTGAGCTTTCGCAAGGTGGACGCCGGTGCAGGGGACTACGTGCTCGATTCAGACTCGGGCTTTTTTCGCTACGTGGGGGCGGATTCCGGCGACTACAGCGCTGAGATACTCACCGCCCTGCCCGCTCGCAACGAGGCCTTGTTCTTATCTGCGAACGAGACCCTTGGAGCATTGAACATAGCAGTCTCGGCAATAGGCTCGCGAACCACGCCGAATTTGTACAACCGGCCAAACACGCTCCTTGGTCACGCCCACATTATGCAGGCCGGAATTGAAGGCCAACGGCTTGCCCTGGCCCTCGGACACAGACTGCAGACGCCCCAGGTGTGGATACCTGCCGACGGCGACGACGCTGGCGCTGCGGATCGCTGGAATTGCGACTCGCTTCCCACCGCTTATAATGAACAAAACCTTGAGGTCTCAGTAATCCCAATAGACTCCCTGAACCTCGGAGTAGAAAGCGGACATCTGTGGACGCACCAGCATGCCTTCAGGGCAGGTCTTACCTCCTCAGCGCCATTCTTTAACCTGCGTGCAGACTGGCTCGAACACCGACAAAGAGTAGCACTGGACGCCTATCCAAGATTCGGTATATGGACTCCGCTTGCCGGAATTGGTTTTGAGAATTTCCAGAACACCCGCAACACCCGCAACGTCTCCCCCATGCTGGGCCTGGTAATTTCGCCTTTCGATAAGCTGACTCTGAAAACACAAGCATCGCGGCGCATAGACCAAAGGAGGGATGCAGAATGGCAAGACACCCTGCATTACGATAGAGTGAGCGCAGGGGGAGAATGGGACGGCGAAAGGCTTACCTCCTCGGTCAACACCGGGATAGAACGCATTGCCTGCCTGGATACCGGAGAAACCTGGCAGGCGTTTTTTGCCGACATTTATACCGCCTACACCCATTCGACACGCATAAGGCTCTATGCCGACCTGTCCCAGCAAACCACGCAGAGCAAAACCCAAATCGTCGAGTACGTACCGGTCGAGCCGGGCACCGGCGAGTACGCAAGGGATCCGGAAACCGGCGAGTATATCCCGGATGAGCATGGAAATTATCACAGGGTGGTGACGACACACGAAGGCGCCGAACCCGAAATCCAGCGCAGCGCAAATCTCGGCACGGATTTGAATTTCGACCTGGTGAGGTTTTGGACCGCCTTCACATACCACCAATCTCCCGTCTCCAACTCCATTCTGGCGTCCGGAAGAATCACCCTGTTCCCAAAGGAAACGCTTCTTAACCTGATAGTTGAACCTTCCTATCGCAACCAGCGTTTCCCCACCTGGGGCGGCATGGATGAGGCCCTGCTGGGTTGGGGAACCGAGTTGGAGCTGCGCTCACGCGTGCATCCAAACTATCTTCTCAGATTGGAAGGCTCCTACGATACCCAGGAGCAGTACCGGGGCGCGCAGCCCCTCCGCTCGCGCCAGGAGTCATCGGCAGGCCTTTCACCCATCATCGATCTCTGGCTGCGAATAGAACCCCTGATAGGTTTCGGCACCCTGAGGGCTGCAGAACCCTTGTACTATCCTGACCTTGAGGAGATAGTTATCCGAAAGGCCTGGGCTGGCAGCGATTTTCAGAAACGGTTCGGGGATTGGAAGCTGACTGCAGGCGGCTTGCTTACCCAGCGTCAGCCGAACGTGCCGGAAGACGATCTCCCCTACCTTATATCCCGCGACGACCCAGCCGGCCTGCACCCCGGTTGGACTGCGGGGGTAACGTACTCGCCCGCCAAAGGCATCAACCTGAAAGCGGAATACGAGGGAAATTTCTATCCTGATGACCGCGGCTTAGAGAACGAGTTCGAGCTTTCGGCTGGCATGTATTTTTGAAGACAAAATTCCCGTAACTGCCGAATCGCATGGCGTTCATGTGATTTTCAGCAAGCACCAGTTTTCAGACGATTTTGAGTATCCGTGATTACTGGGTGGAGTCGGGCAGAACCAGCTCGCGCAGACCTATTCCCTCGAGTTGGGCGTAAGCCTTGTTGCCCTTGAGATAGGCGTCGTTGATCTGAGCAGGTAATTGGGACACCTTGAGCGTCTCGATCCAGGTTCCCTGCTTTAAGGTGAATATGAGTACTGAATCTCCCTTGAATACCACGCCGTCAGGCCTGCGGTCGCGGTTAATATCGTGGATGGAGTGGGTAAGCCGGCGCGTGGTGTGCTCGCTAATCACCCATGCGCCGCGCTCGGCAAGGTATGAACGAAACCTGTCGGCATCCCTGCGGTTGCGAAAGAACCCTATCCTGAATTTTGTAAGTCCTGCGTCTTCGACGAAATAGTACGGTATGCCCTGCCGCGCAAGCATCTCCATAAGGGGACCGAAACTCATGGGGTCAGAAAACGCGCCCACTTGAATGGAGTATGCCTGCCCTTCGACCGTCTGAACCGGTTGAACCAGGAAACTTTGGGTTTGCTGACTGGCTCCGGGAAGAGCAAGCTTATCGTCACATACGAACAAAGGCTTGCCAAAAAAGGGGTAGACCGAAGCGCGTCCCTGGCAGGTGGCGTTAAAGGTATCGGCCGGGACCAGCGAGGGAAGCCGGACAGTGATTAAAGAGTTGCCGGCAAGCACGGCGGCAAAGTTTTCACGATCGACGGTGGAGAGTTTGCATATCCCCTGGATTGCGCTGCGAGCCAGCACGGTTGATGAAACGGGATCGGCAAACACCAACTCCGATGCGGTGGCGGCAAGCACCTTGCCCTGCCACTGGCAGATATGGGTCGCCTCTGCACCCAGGTTTACCAGGGAGGATTGTTTTGTCGCAAGCGAGAAAAATCGAAGTCCCAGGGAGTCGGAATCAACCAGAACCGAACCCACGAGCAAGGGATGACGCGGAGTACATGGCAGCTTGACGTCGGTGGTTTTTTTGGTGCCGGGATTGTAGGTGAACGCGGTAAGTCCGGTGGACGGCAAAAAGAACAGTTGACCGGACGAAAGCATAAACATGGAGGAAACCAGTCCGGGCAATCCGTAGGTGTAGAGCAAGCTCATTCTGGTAGCCGAACCCTGCACCACGGTAACGGCGTCCGCCCCCAGAAGGTATATGCGATCTCCTGAACCTATGACCGCACTGCTGTAAGGCCTGTCCAGACGAAAAACGGTTGTCACCTGCTCGGTGGAGGAATCTAGCGCAAAAAGCGCCTGCGAAGTAAGCACGTAGGGACGTGAACCAGCAAGAAGAGTAACCGGTGAACCAAACAGCGGCACCCGGCTTGAGCCTTCCTGGCTGATGATGCGCAGATCGGTTTTATCGAGCAAGTACGCCTTGGCGCCATACTCAATATAGGAAACGCCCAGCAGGGTAGACGAAAGGAGAACCAGAGAGGCAAGAAATCTCATTGCCCGGCAAGCGTCATCAGCGTTATGCGGACTATGAGTTCGTCGTAGGAGATACCTATCTGCATGGCTTCGGCAGGCAGATCACTGAGATCGGTCAGGCCGGGAATGGTGTTTACCTCAAGAAAGTAAGGCTGGCCGTGCTCGGTCAGCATGAAATCAACACGTCCAAAGTGACGCGCACCTATGGAGCGAAAGGCGCGCAAAGCTATTTCCTGGGTGAGCCTGGTTTGCTCCTGTGTTATTCGCGCCGGACAGATAAATTCGGTCGCGCCCTTGGTGTACTTGGCCTGGTAGTCGTAAAAATCCTGGGTCTTCGGCACAAGCTCAAGCAGGGGCAGAGCCTTGCTGCCAAGAATCGCAGCGGTTCCGGTCATACCCGAGATAAACTCTTCGAGCAGTATGTCGCCGAACTCGGTCTGGATGCGGCGGGTCTCTTCAAGCAAGGCAAGCTCGTCGTGGGCAATCTTTACCCCTACGCTCGAGCCTTCGTAGCGAGGCTTGACGACTACGGGAAATCCAAAATCCTCAGCCGCCTGCCTGGCTGCGGGGAGGTGATCCTCGCCTGCATGAAGCGGAACGAACCGGGGGGTGGGAATATCGCTGCGGGCAAAAATCCACTTGCACACCCACTTGTC
>JAUVJT010000055.1 GCA_030592225.1 Candidatus Stahliibacteriota bacterium
CTGTTCGTAGCCGGAACACTGACATCTATGTAGTTATCGGTAAGCACGCGAGTAGGAGAGAGTACTACGCCCGGTCTTATCTTGCCTGCAAATCTTTTTCTGAAAGCAAGCGACTTCTCTGCACCTATCTTTCTGAGCGCCCTGGTTCTTTCCCTCGGGCTTTGCCTGTGAGACACCTTGCGTTCAAACATGGGGGTTGCGGGCCTGGGTGAGTAGGTGAAGGCATGCAGGTGATCTATGGGCATGGCTTTCAGGAAATCCACTGTCTTGTTAAAACTCTCCTCGTCCTCGCCCGGGGTCGAGGCTATTACGTCAGTGCCGATGCAGGCATCGGGAAACATCCTCCGTATTTTCTCCATCAGTTCTGCGAACTCCTTTGTTCGGTAAGATCTGTTCATCTGGTTTAATATCAAATCGTCACCCGACTGCAAGGGGACGTGGAAGTGGGGGCAAATCCATGGACTATCGGCAATCACCTCGAGCAGTTCATCAGTGACGGTGTCCGGTTCAAGTGAAGTCAAGCGAATACGCGGAGCCCTCCTCGCCCTCCTCATCCTCCTCACGCTCCTCCCATCCCCATTTATTCTTTTGAGAAGCCATGCCAGGTTCTCGCCGCGTTCCTGTCCCCAGATACCCAGGTTAAGCGCCACCAGCACCACCTCGCCGAAGCCCTGATTCGCCAGCACGTGCAGTTCCTCGGTAATCTTTTCTGCATCCTTGGACTTGACCGGTCCCCGTATCCTTGATACCACGCAGTAGGCGCAGCCTCTATCGCACCCGTCGCCCACGCGGAGAAAGGCGCGGTTGCGAGCAATTACTAGCGTCTCATTGCCGTTACGGTAGTGAAGTGCGGAAATCAGTCGTTCCTTTTGTTGGTATCCAATCACCTCGGTTACTCCGGGCAGGGCCCGCATCCTTTCGGCAATCCTTTCCGCACCGCAGCCGGTAACCTTTATTTCCGCTCCAGGATATTTGCGGTGAAGCCGGCGGATAAGCGCGGTTGACGACCTATCCGCCGACTCAGTTACCGTACAGGTGGTTACCAGACAGACCTGGACATCCTGAGATGCCGTCTCACCCGCTTCGTCGAGCATCACCTCGTATCCCCGACTCGCGTACCAGGCCTTCCAAAGATCGGCTTCAGCCTGGTTGAGTTTGCAGCCAGTGGCGGCCAGCAGAACCTTGGGGATAAACATAACCTGTCCTTAATAACCGGAAATCGTTATCCAGGTGTTCTTGAAGAAGATTACTCAGTTTCCTCTTTCTTCTTCCTGGTGCGTCTCTTGGGTTTTTCTTCAGCCGCTTCTTTGCCGTTATCCTCATCCGCTTTCTTTTTTCTGCGGGTGATTTTTTTCTTGGGCTTCGGTTCAGCTTTCGTCTCTCCGTCAACTTTCGCCTCACCGTCGGTTTTGGCTTCGTCATCGGCTTTCTTGGCAGTCTTCTTCCGGGTAGTCTTCTTTTTGGGTTCTTCCTTTTTCTCTTCCTTCTTGGCGGTTTTTCTGACAGTCTTTTTCTTGGGTTTGTCTTATTCAGGTTCTGTTTCGTCGGCGGCTTTCGCCTCACCGTCGGCTTTGACCTCACCGTCGGCTTTGGCTTCACTGTCGGCTTTGGCCTCACCGTCGGCTTTGGCCTCACTGTCGGCTACCACCTCGGCATCTTTTTTCGCTGCTCTGGTTTTGGTTTTCTCCTCAGGCTTTTCGTCTTCAGCGGTTAGTTCTTTCTTTTCCTCGGCAGTCTCGGTTACTCCTTCCAGGGTGCTCAATGCGTCGGCGAGATGATCCTTGAGCAAGAAGCCCCTGGGTGCCTGGATAGATTCGCTCTGACGGCGATCCTGTTCCTCTTCCTTTTTGTAGAAGTCGCGTTCGGAAAGGATTACCCGGCGTCCCTTGGAATCGATTCGGCGGATAACCAGGTGAAGCTCTTCGCCCAGAGCATAGTGATCCTTGATTTTCTTTATCTTGCGTTTGCGAAGCTGCTGCTGTGGAATAAAGCCTTCGATTTCCTCTGTGAGGGCCACCACTACGCCCGATGAAGGCATGTCGATGATTTTTCCCAGCACGTGATGGCCTTCCTTGTGTCCCTTTGACCAGCTGTAGAAAGGATCTTCCTGGGTTTGCTTGAGACCCAGGGTTATGCGGCGGCTCTCCTTGTCAATGTCCAGTATGATGGTTTCAATCTTCTCGCCTTTCCTGAGAATCTCGCGGGGATGCTTGATGCGTTTGGTCCATGAAAGATCAACGTTGCGCACCAGGCCTTCGATGCCCTCCTGTATCTCGACGAAGGCTCCGAAGTTTTTCAGCGAGGTTACGATTCCATCGAGGCGCTGGCCGATATGATAACTTTCGTCAATCATTGACCAGGGATCAGGGGTGGTTTGCTTGAGGCCGAGTGAGATGCGTCTGTTGTCCTTGTCCAGGGAAAGAACTATGATTTCTATATCCTGGCCTATCTGCAGTATTTGGGCGGGATGACTTACCGTGCGGGTCCACGACATTTCGCTGATGTGGATGAGGCCTTCTATGCCTTTTTCCAACTCAACGAACGCGCCGTAGTCGGTGAAGCTGGTAACGATACCCTTGATGCGTGAGCCTATGGAGTATTTCTTGTCGATATTCTCCCAGGGATGAGGGGTGAGCTGTTTTAAGCCTACGGTTACCCGGCCTGTTTCCTCGTTCTTGGTGAGAACCTTGACCTTGATTTCCTCGCTGACTTTCAGGATCTCGGCTGGATGCACTATTTTCTTCCAGCTGATATCGGAGATGTGCAGCAGGGCGTCGAGTCCGCCCAGGTCTATGAACGCGCCGAAGTCCACGATGTTCTTGACCGTTCCTTCAACCAATTCATCAACGGTGAGTTTATCCAGGCGTTCGCGGTGCATACGGGCTATCTCTTCTTCAAGAAGCATCCGGCGGGATACAACGATGTTGCGCTTGTTCCAGTTGACCTTGATGATCTTGACCTCGATTTCCTTGCTGATATAGGAATCGAAATCGGTCACCGAGCGGACGTCAACCTGGGAGCCGGGCAGGAATGCGTCAAGTCCAAAGACCTCGACCTGCAGGCCGCCCTTGACCTTTTTGCGAACCAGGGCCGGACACGATTCCTCGGCTTCCAGCTTGCGCTTTATGGTATTCCAGGCCATCTGGAAGTCGGCCTTCTTTTTGGAGATAACGGGAAGCCCCTCGCGGTTTTCAAGAGACTCCACGAATACCATTACCCCATCGCCGATCTTTATGTCTTCAGGGTTGTTGAACTCGGAGGTGGAAAGTATCCCTTCGGACTTCCATCCCAAATCGATGAGTACGGCGTTGCCTTCAACCCGGGCTATCTTCCCCTCGACTATTTCACCTACGTGTAAGCTCGATAGCGACTCCTCAATTAATTTTTCGAGTTCCTCGGGGGTTGGATCGTTTCCTGACACGTTTTCTGTCATTCGATTGTTCCTCCTGGTCTCAAAGTTTACCTGGACTTGCCAGGTTCGCTACCTTTCTGGAGGCAGAAAGGATTTTGTTTTCAGGGTTTACAGATTTATTTCGAGCCTTTTTGACGGCTCTGATAATTTTTTGTGTTTTCACCTCGCATCCCCATCTCCATGTGCTATATCCGCCAGCCTGTGTACTTCGCGTTCTATGCGAAGGGTCAATTCCTCGTAGGCCTGTTTGTCCTTTGATGACCCATCAGGATAAATGGGCGGGGCCAGGTACACCTCGACTCGCGAATGTCTGGAAATCCACTCGTCTATCGGGCGATGGGTATTCTTGATGTACGCGGGCAGCACCGGTACGTTGTAGCGCAATGCCAGCATCCCCACCCCGGTCTTAAATGGCAGCAACTTTCCTTTCAGGCTTCGTGTTCCTTCAGGGTAGAGTATTATGGCCTGTTTCTTTTTGATAAGTCTGGAAATTTCTTTGAACAGGTGCATGTCAAATGCCTTGCCGCGCTTGATGGGGATGGCGTTGAAGTAGGTTATGAGCCAGCGGAAGAACTTGGATTGGCCGAATAGCTCCTCCTTGCCCAGATAAAAGCACTCGCGTCCGGCTGCGTGACCCACCAGTGGGGGATCAATGAAGTTCATGTGGTTGGAGGCGATGAGCAGCGCTCCTTTTCGTGGAACGTGCTCGCGGCCATGCACCCGTACCCCAAACAGGAACCGGAAAGTGGGGCCGACTATTGACCATCCAAGCTTCCAGCGCAGCCTCACTTCTGACCTTCCTGTCGTTCGGTTCGTTCTATTCTTGTCAGTACCTCTTGGTAGATGATATCCACTTGCCGGTCTATGGTAAGTTTGGTTGTTTCCAGAAAGAACGCATCCGGGGTATTTACCAGGGGGCTTATCTTCCGGCCGGAGTCAATGTCGTCACGGCGGGCAAGGTTGGCTTTGACCTCGTCAATCGTCCTGGATATTTCCTTCTCTTCCAGTTCTTTCTGACGCCTGCGGGCGCGTTCGTCCAGGGAACAGGCCATGAACACCTTTAGCCCGGCATCGGGAAACACCACCGAGCCGATGTCGCGTCCCTCGCATACCAGTTTCCTGTTTCTTCCCAACTGGCGCTGTTTGGCCACAAGGAATGCTCTTACAATCGCCTTTTCGGCAACAGGGGAGACCCATTTGTCCACTTCCGGCGAGCGTAACTCATCTTTCAGGAGCTTGCCGTTCAGGTGAACGTATAATTTCTTGTTTTTCAGAATGAAATCCAGTGGCGCCTGGAGGAGAATCTCTTGCAAAAGTTTGTCATCGGCTTCGACCGCTTTGCGCTTAAGCAACAGATACGTAACCGCCCGGTACATGGCCCCGGTATCGAGATGCGAAAAGCCCAGTTTTTTTGCCAGCAATCTTGCGGTGCTGCTTTTGCCTGAAGAGGCGGTTCCATCGATGGCTACGACAAACTTCAAATCACTAAGGTTCTCCTTTTTAGCATTAGCCTGCGCCGGGTCTTATTCACTCGTGGTTCGCCCACAAGCGCCGTGCTTCCGCCGCAGACCGAAATTATAGGCCAATTATGAGGGGGAGTCAACCCCCTTGATTTTTATGGGAATATATTGGGTTATAAATCCTTCAACTTACCTTGGTTTATCCCTACCTCTTCTGTATTTTGGCTGATTAGGGTGTTCTCTCTCCAAGTCCTCAACATGTCGGTATTTGAATGCGCCATCACACACGAAAACTTCGGGGATCGTTCTTTTTTTTAAATCATTGAGAATTTCACGCAACTCGTGAAGAATTTGATCGCCTTTTCCCCAAAATAATTTATAAATCTCGGAACCTGAATCCCCTCTTCCTTCTTTTCGTATTGACTCAGATGCCCCGATTATTTTTTTAATTTTTGTTAGTTGTTGAGAATCAAGTAAGTGTTTGTATTCTTGTTTCATGTTATTTAGCCAACCCTTTACATGCCTGAGAAGACGGTGTCCTTCGACATTATCTCTAGGGTTGCTGTTACGTTCTGAGGTCCAATCTTTCTCATATTCAATAAAAAATGTTTGGAATTTCGATTTCAGTGTATTTAAAGTTAGGTTTCGGTTTTTTTCTGGACTCTCAGGTTCTTTTCCAGTTTGGCTCGTTGAAGCTTGGAGTTTCTGGATGGTTCTCTCAATGTGAATCCCCAATTTTTTTCGTAAATCAGGGATAGATTTATAACTACTTGTCAGACCTCTTTTCTGATACTCCTTTTTCTTTTCTCTTAATTGCTCAAGTTGTTTAGAATCAATTGAATCCGGTGGAATTAATCTGGTTGAAAAGTAAAGAAGTACAGGTTTTTTTGCAGAATCGAATTTTTCAATTTCTTCGATAGTGCCAGACTCTGCGACACCAGTGGGCGTTCCTAGTCTAATCCAAAATGTCCCTATAAGTATGTCACAATCTTCAACGATCTGTTTGTTTACGATTTCTTGTGGTCTGTTGCCTAATTCAGGAGTAGTGTGTTTTTCCCACATAATAGCTTGAAGCATTACACAATTTTTATCCGCATGCAAATCATTCCACTCGTGGATAACCTCAGAAATTACTTTACGTTCTTTCTCAAGATCTCTGGGGGAGGCAATGAGAATTTTATAAACTCTAGCTTGCCAAGTCACAATAAATCTCCTTAGTGTAGTCGAAATATACGTGAAATCCTTTGCTATGTCAAGAAGCAAATATCCCTCACCCTTAATCCCTCTCCCAAAGGTAGAGGGAAATGATTGGTTCTCTTCTCCCTTCGGGAGGACGCCGCCGCTCTTTAGAGCGGGGAGGTGAGGGTCTACAGCTTCCCGGCTTTAATCTTCTTTCTTATAAAGGCATTGTAGGAGGTGCAGGCCTGGACCGCATTCCTCAAGCTCTCCGGGCCTTTTTGTCCTCGTTGCATGATGTAGGCGTTCACCCTTTGGCGGAGTTCGTCAGGCAGGGGGCGGTCGTCAGCTTTGCCGAACCGGGTATCGTCAGGATTGCCGAACATGGGTCTGAGCGTTTTAATCTTCTCGTTGGCCTGTTTTGCCTTCATCTTATCCTGTTTGGTGAGTTTCAGGAACAAGGAGTACACGAACACCTCGTCCACCTTGTTCATCATGCGGCGCGCCAGGTCGTGCCGGTTCCACCACCAGCGGACGTCATCGTCGGTAACCCCGTCTATCCTCTTTTTATCGAGCGCCTGCTTTACCTTTTTGTCCTCGGTTTCCTTTTGCAGCAATCTATCTCCCAAATCCATGGGCAGGTTCAGGGTGTCCTCCGCTTCCGCGTCGGCTTTGATTTTTGCGTATAGCTTCTTGAACGTCTTGTTCGCCTGGGCCGCGCTCATCCCCATCATCTTGCGAAATATGGGCACGTATTGTTTCTTTAACTGTTTTTCAAGTTCGGCAAAATCTGCCACCGGGCCTCCTTTGAATATCCTGCACCCTACATCGAATCAGCCTTTTGTCAATAGCGGACGGTTGACACAATTCCTTTTCATACTATAGTTCAGCTATGATTGCTGATGAGACGATTGCTGATGAGATGACCGTTGAACAAATGTCCGCCCAAATCAAGCGGCTGGCAGCAGAGAAGAATGCGCTCATTCTGGTTCACAACTACCAGATACCCCAAATCCAGGCGCTTGCCGACATCCTGGGCGATTCGCTCGACCTTGCCCGGCGTTCGGTCCAGGCCACCCAGCCGGTTATTGTTTTCTGCGGGGTGCGATTCATGGCCGAGACCGCCAAAATACTCGCCCCTGACAAGACGGTGCTGCACCCTTGTCCTGATGCGGGCTGTCCCATGGCCGATATGGTTGACCTGGAAGGTCTGCGAGCGCTTAAGGCACGGCATCCTTTAGCCAAGGTTGTGGCCTACGTCAATACCAACTCAGACGTCAAGGCCGAGGTTGACGTGTGCTGTACCTCGTCCAACGCGGTCAAGGTGGTGGAGGGAATAGACGCAGATGAGATTATCTTTGTTCCTGACTGCAACCTGGCCTCCTACGTTCAGCGTTTCACCGAAAAGAAAATAATCCCATGGGCCGGATTCTGCCCGGTGCATCGCAGATTCACGGTAGCCGAGGTCAAGGCGGTACGCGAGCGTTACCCCGACGCCCTTATCATGGTTCACCCGGAATGCGATCCCGAAATCATAGATATTATCGACGAGGTGGCTTCAACCAACGGGATGGTGAAGCTTGCTCAATCATCCGACCGCAAACAGTTTATCGTCGGCACCGAGGAAGGGCTTATTCACAGACTGCAGCGTGAGAACCCGGACAAGGAGTTCTACTCCCTGGGTTCGCCCAAGGTTTGTCCCAATATGAAGAAGATACAACTTATCCATGTTCTGCAAGCGCTGCAGAGGGATCAGTACCAGGTACAGGTCGATGCAACAATTGCCCGGAGAGCCAGGAAAGCGCTGGATGAGATGCTTAATTACGTTTAGGCAATCACCTTTATTTTTAATCCTTATACCGTGAAATTACCCGCAGCAACTCCAGAATTACTTGCCGCAGGCAAAAAAAGCAAGCAGAGCAACTATAGAAGAATATTATGAATTAGCGTTTAACCCCTTGACAGTAGGCGATAAATGGGTTAAAATTCCTAATATAAATTGAATTCAGGTAAAGAAGGAGGAACCTTATGAAGAAAATTACGGTTGGCGTACTACTTGTCCTGATGTTCGCAGCTTTGATTGTCACTGGATGCGACGGTTTGGGCCGGACAGTTGAAGTTCCCGATCTTACAAAATCCACCCTTGAGAATGCGAAGATGTCTCTCGAGAAGAGAGGGCTGCTTATCTATGTCGTAGAAAAGATTGAATCGGACGACGTTGAGGAAGGCCTTATCTGCAAGCAGGATCCCCTGCTGCTCTCGGATGTTAGGCGCGGTTCTACCGTAAAGGTATGGCTCTCCACAGGTTCGAGCAAGGTTGATATCCCTGCCATGGAGAAAGCCAGTCTTAATGACGTTCTTCGCAAACTTGCCGAGCTGGAACTCTACTCAAACGTTGAGTTTGTGTATTCGTATGAGGTTGCCAAGGATATGGTGATTTCTCTCGATCCTTTGCCCGGCACCAAGGTTGAGAAGAACAGCTACGTCAAGGTTTACGTTAGTATGGGTGCTGAGCCCGTCAGTACGGCGGTTGTTCCCAAGGCGACCCGTATGAGCAAGAGCGCTGCAAAGGCGGCGGTAGAGAAAGCAGGCCTTGAGGCAAAGTTTATCTATCGCGTTAGCACCGAGTACTACGAGGGCACCATTTACTACCAGACCCCCAAGTCGGGCAGCGTGGTTCCCATCGGCTCCACCGTTACCATCTACATCGCAACCGTTCTTGACTAGTTAGAGAGTAAAGAATTTTTAAAGGGGCTGCTTAAGCGGCCCCTTTTTTACTTAAGCGGTCCCTTTTCTATTTGGAAACAAGCAGGTATCTTCGTTCCTCACCACGGGGAAGAATCACACTGGCTTTCTTTACCTTGAACCCTTCCATCATCCTTTTAGCTTCGGCCATCTCCTTATCTGCCCTCGGCCCCTTATAGAACAGAATCGCGCCCCCTGTCTTAAGATGCTTCATCACCTCCACGAACACATCCCTGATGCTGCCTACTGCTCGCACCGTGATAACGTCGAACGTCTCCTCGATCTTCTCACCTCTATCTGGAAACACCTCGGCGTTCTCCAGACTCAACTCCCGGATTACTCTCAACAGGAACGCGGCCTTCTTTTTTCTGGATTCAACAAGCGTCATGAGGGTATCCGGCCTGGCTATGGCCAGAGGGATGCCGGGAAGCCCTGCGCCGGAACCCCAATCGGCCACCTTTGCGTCCCCCGGTATAAAACCTGCCGGCGCGAGCGAATCGGCAAAGTGCAGGGGCTCGATGCGCTCTCGATCCCGGGCCGAAAGCAGATTCAGTCTATCCGATGTCTCATATAACAGATTCCGGTATAGCTTCAGTTTATCCTTTTGAGTTTTGGTAAGCTCAATCCCCCGGGTTTCAAGAAATTCCTCAAGCTCGGGATTCACCGGTGGGGGACCTCACCTACTCCAGATAAGTGTCGTGCTCCAGGAAGGGATGGTAATCGCTCCAACGGTCTTTGGCCGAGGCGCGTTCGGCAACCTCTTTGTACATGGCCCGTTTTGCGTCCAGGTTATCCAGTTGGTGCAGAATCTCGGCCTCGGTGAATAGCGGTTTGCGCGGGGAGCCATACTCCATGAACCCGTGATGGCTCACTACCATGTGCAGAACCTTCCATTCCAGCTTGGCGGGAAAGTCGGCGATGCGCTGCAGCTCTCGTTCGATCATCCGTATCCCTATCACTATGTGTCCGAGCAGCTTGCCTTCGTCGGTGTTATCTATGCTGCGTGTATACTCGTACTCCCGGATTTTGCCGATGTCGTGAAGAAGCACTCCGGCAAAGAGCATATCCTTATTCAAGTCGGGATCATGCTCACATATCCCCTGGGCAATCAGCAGCATATCATAGGTGTGCAGGCATAACCCGCCCAGATAGGCGTGGTGTGCGCGTACCCCTCCCGGGGCAAGCTTGAATTGATGTTCAAACGTCGAGTTATCAAAAAACGCGGTCAGGAGCGCGGCAAGCGGTTCTGCTGCCGAATGTGCCGTTTGCTTCAACTTCTCATAGCAGGCTTCGACATCTCTCTTGGTAGAAGGCAGAAAATCGCGGTAGTCCACCTCCTGCTCCTTTTCCTGCCACATGTCATCTACCTTGACGTTGATTCTGCCGTTGTACTCGTTCAGCTTTCCGTTGACGTGAACAAAGCTTCCCTTGATGATGCCCGAAGCGGTTGCAGGTTCAAAAAGAATGGCCTTCAGCAGTCCGGTGCGGTCGCGCAGCTGGAAGATGAGAAAGTCCTTGCCCTCGCGGGTCTTGCGGGTCTCGCGCTCAACTATGTAGAATACGTCGTCCACGTAGTCGCCGGGGTGCAGATTTTCGATGAATTGTTTCTTCAACTTATCCTTTCTTTAGAAGTGGTAGGCCAGGGATATGCGGTGGAACAATCCCAGGTCAAGCGCCGGAGTTACCGCGTAGTCTACGTACACTCCCTTCAAATCATGTATGCCCATGCCTGCCGAAAAACCGGCCAGGATATCTGAACCCTCGCCCGTTTTCCACGCGTTGCCCTGGGTCGAGTAACCCGCTCTTAACGCAAGAATGCTCACCGGTAGGAACTCAACCCCGCCGCGCACGATCAATGGCGCATCCAGGGGCTTGGACACATCCACTCCCACCAGCAGATTCTTGACACCCCCATAGCTTACACCGCCGCCGATTCCCAAAGGCATTGGTGAGCGCTCTTGCACAAACGGGGTTATCTCGAACGCGGCGTTCTGCATTACCAACCCCACCGATAACCCGGGCAGAAGATTAGTCATCATTAAGCCCACGTCGCCTGCGACCGCGATCTGCACGTTTGAGTCTGCCGCGGCAAGATGCGCTTTCAGGTTGGCTCCCACACTCAACTTTTCAACAATCGGATAAGCCGCGGTTCCGCCCAGGTTGATGACCTGGTAGGCAAACGTACCCAGGTCCTCGTTGGTTGGACTGGTCAGCTTCATTTGGCCGGAATGAAGATAGAACGCTCCCACAGAGAATCGCAAGGCATCAGTCGAGTTGGGTTTGAATACAACCGAGCCGATGTGTATGCCTGCCGGATAGGGGAGATAGCTCAAGGCAAGAACCATGCCTGCCGAGGACAGCCCTGCCGGGTTGGCAAAGAACGCCTGCGGGTTTTCTGCAAGACCTAATGATGCGCCGCCCATTCCGCCGGTGCGTGCATCCGGCTGAA